>JABDLI010000094.1 GCA_013003065.1 Phycisphaerales bacterium
CCGCCGGCCGCCCGACCCCGATGGCGGTCCACGAGGTCGAGAAGATGCTCTTCGACTCGCGGCGTCCCGAGGAGATGCCCGAGGTCAAGATGGAGTTCGAGAAGGGCGACCACGTCACGATCAACGAGGGTCCCTTCGAGAACTACGAGGGCACGGTGGACGAGGTGCTCCCCGACAAGGGCCTCGTCCGCGTCCTCGCGACCATCTTCGGCCGCCAGGCGCCGATCGAGCTGGAGTACTGGCAGATTTCGCGGGTGACCGAGTAGGCGCCGACGAAACCCAGCGCACCGAGATCAGGGCGCCGTCCAGCCGGACAGGACCCGCAGCAGATCGCCGAAGCCGACCTCACCGTCGCCATCGAGGTCGCCCACGGACTCGCTTCGCCCCCACGCATCGATGACGAACTGGAGGTCGCGGTGGTCCACCGCGCAGTCGCCGGTCACGTCCGCCGCCGGCGGATCGATCGGGACCAGCAAGGCAACGCCATTTCCTCCGAGGCGAGCGAGGATACTGCCACTGTCGTTCACGCCGGAGACGTCCGTGATGCGTTCCGGCGACGACGTCAGGTCGTTCAGATCGTGCATCACGCCGTCGTGCCAGACGTATCCGCTCGTCGGCGAGCCGCCCCAGCACGTTCCAACCACGAGGCACCGGTTGTTTACATCCGTCGCGCGGCTGTTCTCGAAGCCGGGGAGTACACCCACGCTCGACATCGCGCCGTTGTCCCAGAGGAATCCGCGGCCGCGGCCGAACGTCGTGCCGTCCTCGGGCACCTGCCCCTGCCCGACGACCTGACCAACGTCGTTGATCGCGAACGCGAAGCTCGAAACGCCGTCGGGCACGGGGCCCAGGTCGATGACGACTCCGTCGTCCCAGATGAACGCGCGACCGTCCAGGAGGATGCTGACTCCCATCCACCCGACGACTTGGCCAGCGTCGTTGATGTCGTAGGCGTCGCTGGACATCGTGCCGAGGTCGGGCGCGAGATCCAACATCACGCCATCATCCCATAGGAATGCCATCGAACCTGAGAGCGGAGATCCGCTCCCAGTGTCTCCCCAAAAACCGACGACCTGTTGTGCATCGTTGACTGCGTGCGCGCACACGGTATCACCGCCGGGCAGGGGCTCGAGGACTGTCATGACACGGTCGGCGAAGAGAAAGCCTACGGGGCCCTTGAAGCGACCACCGCCGATCATGAGCCCTCCAACGATCGTACCGCCCTCACTGATGTCGAACGCCGTTCCGCTCTGGAAGTCGAGCGGGACGGGCACCTCGACGAGGGGACCGTCACCCCGCCACACGAAGGGCCGAGAGAAACCAATCCCGCAAGCAAAGTCACCAACGACCTGACCGAACTCGTTCAGTGACCAGGGAAACATCGACGCCGGCTGCGCACCGCCGCAGAGCTCCTCGGCTCCGAGCACCACCGTCTGGTAGTGACACTGCGCGGAAGCATCGCTTGCCACCAAGACAACGGTGAGCACCACGAACCACGCCCATGTGACGACACTACCCATACGCTTCCCGAGACAATGATTGTACGCCGAGTCCCCGACCGAACAAATCAGAATCCCCGTCGCTAGAAACGAGTTGTTCTGCAATCAGTGCTTCGCCAGCGGATCACCATCCGGGCAGTTCGGCGGCTGAGAGCACAGCGGTGTACATTCGATCAGATAGTGCTCGAGCCAGCAGATGCAGTTCTTCTGTTGTGCCTCGGTTCCGTTCTGCAGGCAGTCCTCGAACACCTCCCAGTCGCTTGGAGTGAGTCCCGCGCCCGCCAGCATCTCGTCGAACGTGGGGCCGGGATCACTCGAAGAGCCCGGACATGGACCCCAGGTAGAGAGCACGCTCACAAGATCCAGGAACCCCACGTCACCGTCGCCATCGATATCCTCTGGGCATGCGATCGTGCAGTCGCACGTGCCCCACGCGGCCAGGACCGCAATGAGATCGGTGAACCCGACTTCATTGTCCCCGTCCACGTCCGCCGGGCACGCGGTGGACATGTTGCCGAACTCAAAGGCACCCATGTCAACGACCGTAAGAATGCGCGTTCCGAGATCTCGATCCGGTGTCGGCTCAGGGGGCGCTGGCGGCGGATCGTCGTCGACGTTGAGAGGATCTTGGGGGATGGCGAGCGGATCTGGGTCCCCGCTGTCGATCGCGGGCGATCCACCGGTCAAGCGGACTCCGTCGGCGAACACCGGATCGAGCTGGATGTTCCCGCAGGCCGTCGGGTCGAAGCCGCCCGGCGGGTTTCCAGGTGCGTTCTCCTTACCGGTGCACCAAACGATCGGGAGAACGGCGATGATGGTGGACGACGTGATGCTGAGCGCGCTTGGAAACTGTGCCCACCAGATATCCGCGCTGCAATCGAGCGTCCCGCACGAGGATGTGTTTCCCCAGAAGATGCAGTTCTTGGCGAGAAGCGTACCTCCCGCTCCGCCCGGACCATCGATGAAGACAGCACCGCCTTGCCCCGCCGGATCGGTCGAGTTGTTCGCGAAGGTGCAGTTGAAGAGGTCAATTGACGAGACGGTGAAGATTGCCCCGCCACGTCCGGGCGGCGCAACCTCGCTCGTGTTCGCGATGTTGCTGTAGAACACCGAGTTCACGACAGTAAGGACGTTGTTGAAGGCAGCTTGGATCGCACCGCCAATACCGTCCGCATTCAATACCGCGTTGTTCTCGAATGTGCAGTTGTAGATTTGTACGATCCCATCTCCCTCTCCGCCACCACCGCCCGTGGGAGATCCAAGGTAGATCGCGCCGCCTCCGAATCCGCCGAGGTTGTTCCGGAGAGTGCAGTTCACCAAGTTCAGAGAGTCTGGCTGCTCAACATGTAGTGCGCCACCTCTGGGCTCGGGTGCGCCACCGCTCGCATTGCCGAATTCGATGATGACGCCGTCGATGCGAATCTGACCCTCGCCCGAAGGGACCGTGATGACATGATGAGCATCCGTTGTCGGATCACAGGGGTCGCCGTTCAGGTCTCCGGAGAGGATGCTCTCGTTCAGGAAGACATTCCGCTGCTCTAGGAGCGTTTCTTCCTGCTCGCCGAATCCCGTGAATCCGCCAAAGACCCTTGTGTCACTGGACACGCTGTACGTCGAAGTCGGCAGAGCGCCCGGGTGATAGACCCCGTCGGCGACCCAGATGTCATCGGCTCCCGGGAGCACAGCCGCAAGATCAAGTGCCGACTGCAGATCCGGAATCGCGTTAGGCCAATCCTCGCCTGTTCCAGCTCCGCCAACCACGTTCGTATCTACGCGGAGGATGACGGCATGCGAAGTTGAAGCGAGTGCCAAGAGTGCGATTGTCGATCCGATCGCCCGTGCAAGTCTCTGGTGCTGCATCTCCAATACTCCGTCCAGGTTGGCCCCACCGTTCTCGTGAGTCGTCTGTCGACTCCATCGTGCACGAGCCGATCGTTGGGTCAAGTCCGACGATCGCGCGGCCCGCCATGAGCGGGATGAATCTGAAGGACGGGCAAGTGCCGAAGGAGTCGAGACTTGCTCAGCCGCGTGTCCTCTGAATAGGTGACAAACAGCGTACGAACTCAAGGCCCAAGAAGAATTGCAGAATTTCGTTCCAGCGAGCTTTCGTGCTCATCGCGGGCTCGCCGTTGTCGAAGAAGTGTGGACGACTCACCGCAAGGCCGGCAAGACGCGCATCACCGAGACCAAGCTCTACCCCGGCTACGTCTTCGTCGAGATGAAGCTCGAAGACGACGGCCGCATCCCGCAGGACGTCTTCTTCCTCATCAAGGAAACGACCGGCGTCGGCGACTTCGTCGGCACCGCCGGCCGCCCGACCCCGATGGCGGTCCACGAGGTCGAGAAGATGCTCTTCGACTCGCGGCGTCCCGAGGAGATGCCCGAGGTCAAGATGGAGTTCGAGAAGG
>JABDLI010000095.1 GCA_013003065.1 Phycisphaerales bacterium
GGGGGGCCGCGGGGGGGCGTCAGTGTCCGTGGCGAAGGGGTGTTTGACTCCCATGCGGATCGGACGACGCACGGCACGGACGCTTCGCTGTCCGTGGCACCGTCGTGAGGGACGCAACCTTCTTTCACACCGCTGCGTTCACGAGCCGCGTAAGACCCGCGTCCAGATCCTCGATCGGCTCATAACCCAGAAGCTCGCGCGCCCGCGTGATGTCCGGCGTCGAGTGTCGCACGTCGCCCGGTCGCGGTTCGCCGAACGCCGGTGCGGAGTCGACCCCGAGGACGCGGCCGAGGGCCGCGACGAGATCGAGCAGCGTGATCGCTCTTCCCGTTCCAACGTTGATCGCCTCACCGGTGAGCGGGCCCGGACACGACGCCGCCAGCAGGTTCGCGTGCACGATGTTCGCAATCGCGACGAAGTCGCGGGTCTGCCGCCCGTCGCCGAAGATCGTCGGTGTCCGTCCCCCGGCGAGCGCGGCGTGGAACGCCGCCACCGCCGCGGCGTACGGCGAGTCGGGATCCTGCCGCGGGCCGAAGACGTTGAAGTACCGCAGGCTCACGGTCGAGAGTCCGTACCCGTGCGCGTACGCCGAGAGGAGCGCTTCGCCCGCGGCCTTGCTCGCCGCGTACGGCGAGCGGCAGTCGACGGTGTCGGTCTCGCGGCTCGGCAGGCTCGGTTCGTCGCCGTAGACCGCCGCCGAGGACGCAAACATCACCCGCTCGACGCCCGCGGCCCGCGCCGCCTCGAGGATCATCTGGGTCCCGACCGCGTTGATTCTCATGCACCGCGCCGGCTGCGCCACGCTCTGCGGCACGGAGACCATCGCCGCCTGGTGAAAGACGAGCCGGCACCCGGCGATGGCGTTCGCGAGCGTGTCCTCGTCGAGGATCGACCCTTCGTGGAAGCGGACACCCGATGCGGGCAGGTTCGTTCGGTGACCGCTCGTCAGGTCGTCGAGGACGCGGACCTTGGCGCCGAGCGTGCGCAGGGCTTCGACCAGGTGCGAGCCGATGAAGCCGGCGCCGCCGGTGACGAGGATGGGGTGCGCCCAGTCGAAATGGGAGTAGCGGTCGGGGTCGAAGGGCATGGGGCGAGTGTATACGCGGCGGGGGAGAGGCGGGCCGGGGTCCGGGGCCGTGTCCGGGTCCGTGACCGCGTCCGTGTCCGTGTCCGCGACCGTGCCCGTGTCCGCGTCCGTGTCCGCGTCCGTGTCCGCGTCCGTGTCCGCGACCGTGTCCGGGTCCGTGTCCGTGCCCGCGTCCGTGTCCGCGACCGCATCCGTGCCCGTGTCCGCGTCCGTGCCCGTGTCCGCGTCCGCGACCGCGTCCGTGTCCGTGCCCGTGTCCGTGTCCGCGTCCGTGCCCGTGTCCGCGCCCGCCTGCTATCCTCCCCCCATGCCCGTCACCCTCTACAACTCCCTCACCAAACGCCTCGAGGAAATCGTCCCCCTCGACCCCGCGGGCAAGACGATCACCTTCTACGCCTGCGGGCCGACGGTCTACGACTACGCGCACATCGGGAACTTCCGCTCGTTCCTCAACGCCGACATGATGCGGCGCACGCTGGAGCTGCACGGCTATCGCGTGCGGCAGGTCATGAACATGACCGACGTGGGGCACATGGTGGACGATGACATTGCCGACGGCGGGGGGCCGGACAAGATGGTCGTCGCGGCGCAGCGGTTGGCGGAGGCCAAGAAGTCGGGCAAGCTGCCGCCGGGGGCGAACGTCGATCCGAACGATCCGTACGCCATCGCCGACTTCTACGCCGACGCGTTTCTCAACGATGCACGGCTGCTGGGCATGGAGATCATCGCGGACGCGGACGAACAGCCGGCCCTCATGCCGCGGCCTACGCGGTACGTCCCCCAGATGATCGCGATGATCGAGCAGCTCATCGCCCGCAACCACGCGTACGTCGGGGGTGACGGGGTCGTGTACTTCGACGTGCAGTCGTTCCCCGAATACGGCGCGCTCTCGGGCAACACGCCCGATCAGATCCGATCCGGCGAGGGCGGTCGCGTGGACACGGCGACGCAGGAGCTGAAACGGCACCCCGCCGATTTCATGCTGTGGAAGCCGGACGACTCGCACCTGATGAAGTGGGACAGCCCGTGGGGCGTCGGGTATCCCGGGTGGCACCTGGAGTGCTCGGTAATGGCGGTGGCGCTCTTGGGCGCCGAGACCAACGGCGTCATCGACCTGCACTCCGGGGGCGAAGACAACATCTTCCCGCACCACGAGTGCGAGATCGCGCAGACCTGCGGGGCCACCGGCGCGAGCCACTTCGCCCGCTACTGGTTTCACACCCGGTTTCTGATCGTCGAAGGCGAGAAGATGTCCAAGAGCAAGGGCAACTTCTACACGGTGCGCGACATGATGGCCCGCGGCGCCTCTCCGGCCGCGATCCGGCTGGAGCTGGTCAAGACCCACTACCGCACGAACGCGAACTTCACGTTCCAGGGTCTCAAGGATTCGCAGCGTCAGATCACGCGGTGGAAGAAGCTGCAGAGGTGGCTGGAGCAGCACCGCGACGTGCCGCAACCCACGGCCGACCCCGGACCGCTCGCGAGCGCGGTCGATGCGTTCAAGGCATCGCTCGCCGGCGATTTGAACGTCGCGGGTGCGATCGGGATCCTCAACGAGGCCGCGGGTGTGTACACGCCGGACGACGCCCCCACGCCCGGCGCCGCCGGCAACCCGACGTACGCGGCCGAGCTCGACGCGCTCCAGACAATGGACCACGGACTGGGCGTCCTGACGATCGAGACGGAAGCGAGCGTCGAGGCGAGCGACGTCGATGTCGCAACGGTGGAGGAGAAGATCGATGCCCGGCTCGCGGCGCGCAGCGCGAAGGACTGGGCGCAAGCGGACAAGCTGCGTGACGAGCTGCTGGCGATGGGGGTGGCGATCAAGGACGGGCCCGAGGGCACGACGTGGGAACGGGTGCTGCAGTGAGCCGCCCCATCATCGGCATTGCCGGCGGCATCGGCTCCGGCAAGAGCGCGGTGGCGAAGCAGCTCGGCGACCTCGGCTGCGTCGTCTCCGACTCCGATCGCGACGGACGGGCGGCACTCGAAGATCCGGAGATCAAGCGGACGCTCGTGTCGTGGTGGGGCGAGGGCATCCTCGCCGCCGACGGCACCACCGACCGTCGTGCGATCGCGCGGATCGTCTTTGCCGACGCGGAGGAGCGTCGGCGTCTGGAAGGTCTCACGCACCCGTGGATCGAGGAGCGTCGCAAGGCGTTGTTCGCGGCCGCCGCGGCCGATGTCCCCGCCCTCGTGATCGACGCTCCGCTCCTGTTCGAAGCGGGGCTCGACGCGACGTGCGACGCGGTCATCTTCGTCGATGCGCCGCGGGAGCAGCGTCTGGCCCGCGTCGCCGCGGGACGCGGCTGGGACGAGGCGGAGGTCCGGCGGCGAGAAGATTCTCAGCTTGCCCTTGACGTGAAGCGTTCGGGAGCCGATTATGTTGTGTGGAACGACGGTGACCTGAGCGAATTGGAGGCTCAGGTCCGAACGATCCTGAACAAGATCCTCCAGCACAGTCCTTGATCGCACCCTGCGTGTGGGCCGTTTCGGCACACCCGCGAGCGGAAGATCTGTTCGGCCGAGGGGCGCCTCCATCCCTGCCGCGTGTACGTGGCGATTCGGGGCGCGCAACACACTGGCGGTCACGGAAGGCATCCGCCACCCCCTCCCTCATCCGACGCGGCGTTGCCGCCAAGCCGACAATCACCTCTCCCCTGCGCCGCGCCTTTCCGCGTCGGCGCCCCCGGGAACCACGACGACATTCCAGGAGCCTTGCCACTCATGGCAACGAAGAAATCCCGCCGCCGCCGCAAGCGAAGCAGCAACTACTCGGCCACGCAGACCGTCACCCTGCAGCCGGGCGAGGTGCCCTCCGACGAGGAGCTGGAGGCGGAAGCCGCAGCGCTCGACGAGGAAACACAGGGCAAATACGACCTCGCCAAGAAGGACGATCTGAACCTCGCGGCGCTGCAGCACATGTCCGCGGGCGAGCTCGCCAAGCTCGCCAAGAAGGAGAAGATCCAGGACTTCGCGACGCTGCCCAAGCAGAAGCTGGTCTTCCAGATCCTCAAGTCGCGGGCCCGCAAGCAGGGGCTCATGATCGGCGAAGGCACGCTGGAGATCATGCCCGACGGGTACGGGTTCATGCGGAGCCCCGAGTACTCGTACCTTGCCTCCCCCGACGACGTCTACGTCAGCCCCTCGCAGATTCGCCGATTCGGCCTGCGCAAGGGCCAGGTGGTGAGCGGCTTGATCCGGCCTCCGAAGGAAACCGAGACGTACTTCGCGCTCCTGCGGGTCGAAGAGGTGAACGGTCGCGATCCCAAGGAGATGCACGATCTCCCGACGTTCGAGAACCTGACGCCGCTGCACCCCGACGAGCGGATCCACCTGGAGGCGGAGGCCGAGGGCATCGAGACGCGGGTCATCGACCTGGTCGCCCCGCTCGGCTTCGGCCAGCGGGCGCTCATCGTCGCCCCGCCTCGCACCGGTAAGACGGTCATCCTCCAGCGGCTCACGAACGCGATCGCGAAGAACCACGCCGAGGCGCACGTGATCGTGCTGCTCATCGACGAGCGTCCCGAGGAAGTGACCGACTTCCGCCGCAACACGCCCGACTCCGTCGAGGTCGTCGCCAGCACGTTCGACGAGGAGGCCATCCGTCACATCCAGGTCGCGGAGATGGTCACCGAGAAAGCGCGACGCATGGTCGAGTTTGGCGAACAAGTGATCATCCTGCTCGACTCGATCACGCGACTCGCCCGCGGTTACAACAACGCCATGCCCACGACCGGCAAGATCGGCACGGGCGGCGTGGACTCGCAGGCGCTCATCAAGCCCAAGAAGTTCTTCGGCTCGGCTCGGAACATCGAAGATGGCGGCTCGCTGACGATCATCGCGACCGCGCTCGTCGACACGGGCTCGAAGGCCGACGAGGTGATCTTCGAGGAGTTCAAGGGCACCGGCAACTCCGAGGTCCACCTGACGCGAAAGCTCGTCGAGAAACGCATCTGGCCGGCGATCGACATCGGCGCTTCGGGCACTCGGCGGGAAGAGCTGCTGCTCGATCCCAAGGAGCTCGAGCTCGTCGTGCGTCTGCGCAAGGTCGTGTCGGACATGAGCGTGGTCGAGGCGATGGAGCTGCTGCGGGGGCGGCTGGCGAAGACCAACTCCAACGCCGAGTTCCTGATGACCATGAATCTGGGGTGAGTCGTTCGCTCGCGCGTGAGCGTGTGGTGGAAAGCCGCTTGAGCGGATGAAAGCACCCGGTTCGCGGGGGGCGGGAGTCCGGCGGCGTAAAATGCACCTTGGGAGCGATCGCCCCCCACCCGGTTGGGGTGGGGTGCGTGTCCGCGGCCGAGTCGGCGTCCGGGGCCGTGTCCGCGTCCGGATCCGTGTCCGTGCCCGCGTCCGGGGCCGTGCCCGTGCCCGTGCCCGCGTCCGTGTCCGCGTCCGTGTCCGCATCCGCGTCCGTGCCCGCGTCCGTGTCCGTGCCCGCGTCCGCGTCCGTGCCCGTGTCCGTGCCCGTGTCCGTGCCCGTGCCCGCGTCCGCGTCCGTGCCCCCCTCGGCCTTGTCGCCCCTTTTTCCAATCCCCACCAGAAGTCCCTGTATCATCGCGATTTACTGACCGGCCCCCGGACGCGGCCCAGTACCCTCCCGGCCGCCATCTCCCTCCGGACGCCAGCGTCGAGGAGCGACCCAATGACCGAACGCACATCCCCCCGCCGCGGCTTCACGATCACCGAGCTGCTCGTGGTGATCGCCGTCATCGTCGTCCTGCTCGGCTTGCTGCTCCCCGCGCTCGCCGGCGTGTGGTCCACCGGCACGATGGCCAAGTCGATGACCAACATGCGTCAGGTCGCGCTCTGGATGACCGAGTACTCGGCTTCGAACAACGACACCGTGCTTCCCAGCCGCTTCAACTACGGCAACAACCCGTATCCCGGCAAGGTCCGCTCGGTCATCGCCGATCCGCCCGACGGCGATCCGCAGGGTGAGGAGAACTCTGGAACCTGGACGGACATCCTGCACGCCACGTACGAGGTCGCCGTCTACCCCGGCGTCGACGGCGAGTTCGGCAGCGACTACCGCTACGACTCGCCCGACAAGGCTCTGTACGAGCTGCTGGGCGAGGACCAGATCAAGAACCCCTTCCGATCCGCCGCCCCGAACACGATGGTTCCGCCGATGGAGGTTGCGACGAACGATCCGCCGACCCCGTACGGTCGCGGCGCCACCGGCGACTACAACGAGCTCGGCCTGCCCGGCTTCTTCGCCGCCAACGACTTCTTCAACGCCGGCTGGGATCTCGCCCCCGGCGAGTGGTTCAACAACGGCCAGATCCGGTATCCCGACCAGTCGATGTACCTCGTCGACTCCTTCTATGGAGAGACGATCCTCCCCGAGCCCATCGCCTACGACGCCGCCTCCGAGCCCTCCACCCAGCAGGTGGACTTCCGCTACACGGGCGAGGTGTGTCTGATGCTGTACCTGGATGGCCACATCGGACAAACGAGCCGCTTCGAGACGCTGGATGATCTGGAAGCGCAGGGGGTGAGGGTGCGGAACCTCACGTCGCGGTAGGGGACGCGGCCGCGGACACGGCCCCGGACACGGACACGGCCGCGGACACGGCCCCGGACACGGCCGCGTACACGGACACGGCCCCGGACACGGACGCGGACACGGACACGGACGCGGTCCCGGTCCCGGACGCGGCCCCGGACACCCACCTCCACAATCGCCCCTCCCGCCCCCTTCCCCAGCCCCTCAAGTCGCCCCATAATCTGACCGATGCCCCTTGCTCAGGCAGCCGAAACGGCTAAACTGTCGCCTTCGCTCCGTCCGCCGGGGCGTTTTTTCATTCCGATTCTGATCCGAGTTCCCGGTGACCCCATGCGTTGTCCGCCCCGGTCACCCGAATCGCTTCCTTGCCGCCGTAGCTCAGTGGTAGAGCACACCCTTGGTAAGGGTGAGGTCATGGGTTCAAGTCCCATCGGTGGCTTCCTGTTCCGGTGCCGACCGCCGAGCGGCGTGCTCGGCCGGCTTCGTTCTCGATCACGGCCTGGCTCGTCACGACGGCGGGCACCCGGCACCCAGCTTGGTTGGAGTTTCAGCAATGGCTAAGGAGACGTTCGTTCGCAACAAGCCGCACGTCAACGTCGGCACGATCGGTCACATCGATCACGGCAAGACGACGCTGACCGCGGCGATCACGATGCGGCAGGCCGCCAAGAGTCTGGCGTCGGCGCGGGCCTTCGACCAGATCGACAATGCTCCGGAGGAAAAGGCGCGTGGCATCACCATCGCGACCAGCCACCAGGAGTACGAGAGCGAGACGCGGCACTACGCCCACGTCGACTGCCCCGGTCACGCCGACTACGTGAAGAACATGATCACCGGCGCCGCCCAGATGGACGGCGCGATCCTGGTGGTCGCGGCCACCGACGGTCCCATGCCCCAGACCCGTGAGCACATCCTGCTCGCCCGTCAGGTCGGCGTGCCCGCCATGGTCGTCTTCATGAACAAGTGCGACATGGTCGACGACGAGGAGCTGCTCGAGCTCGTCGAGCTCGAGATCCGCGAGCTGCTCAGCAAGTACGACTTCCCCGGCGACGATGTCCCGCTCATCCGCGGCTCCGCCCTCAAGGCGATGGAGTCCGGCGGCACCGACGACGCGGTGTGCAAGCCCATCGACGAGCTGATGGACGCCCTCGACAGCTACATCCCCGAGCCGACGCGTGAGAAGGACAAGCCCTTCCTCATGCCGATCGAGGATGTCTTCTCGATCAAGGGCCGCGGCACCGTCGTGACCGGCCGGATCGAGCGTGGCGTCGTCAAGGTCGGCGACGAGATCGAGATCGTCGGTCTCAACGAGAAGCCGCGCAAGACGGTGTGCACCGGCGTCGAGATGTTCAACAAGATCCTCGAGACCGGTGAGGCGGGCGACAACGTCGGCGCGCTCCTCCGTGGTGTTGAAAAGGAAGAGATCCAGCGGGGTCAGGTCCTTTGCAAGCCCGGCTCCATCACGCCGCACACCAAGTTCGAGGCTGAGGTGTACGTCCTCACCAAGGAAGAGGGTGGCCGTCACACGCCGTTCTTCTCCGGCTACAAGCCGCAGTTCTACTTCCGGACGACGGACGTCACCGGCAAGCTGGATCTTCTCGGCGGCGCCGAGATGTGCATGCCCGGCGACAACATCCAGATGTCGATCGACCTGGAGGACAAGCCGATCGCGATGGAGGAAGGCCTCCGCTTCGCGGTCCGCGAGGGCGGCCGAACCGTGGGTTCGGGCGTCGTGACCAAGATCCTCGAGTAGTGATACCCGCCGGGTCGTCGTCGCCGTCGCGCTTCGTGCCGGCGGCGGCGGCGACCCGTCTTTTTCGACCGGGAAGGCACCAGCCATGGCCAAGAAAGCAGCAGATCGCGAGCACGTGTGGCTGCAGTGCACCGAGTGCGGCGACCTCAACTACCGCACGAGCATCCGCGTCAAGGGCGGCATCGCGGAGAAGGTCAAGGCGGGGATGAAGAAGTACAGCCCTCGTCTGCGCAAGCACACGCTGCATAAGATCAAGCGAAAGTGAATCGCGGGGCCGCGTTCACGCGGCCAGCGGAACGCCAGTAGCTCAATTGGCAGAGCAGCGGATTCCAAATCCGCAGGTTGAGTGTTCGAGTCACTCCTGGCGTGTTCTGATCGAGCGCTCGACCACGACCGGTACCGACACCGGTGCCCACACACCGGTGTCAGACACCACGGGAGTCCTCCGAGATGGCGGCCATCTACAAGAAGGGTCAGGGGTACTGGACGCGGCTCATGTCCGCGATCGCCTTCGGGATGCTCGTCCTCATGGGTGTGGTCTGGCTCTGGGACCTGCTCGCGAGCGCCAAGTTCGGTGACATCCAGACCGTCTACATCCAGGCCGGTGCCGCCGTCGTGATGATGGCCGTCCTCGGCTGGATCGGGTTCCGCCTGATCGGCCGGAGCCCCAAGGTGGTCGACTTCATGATCGCGACCGAAGGGGAGATGAAGAAGGTGAATTGGTCGAGCCGCCGGGAGATCCTCGGCTCGACCTGGGTGGTGATCGCGCTCACGCTGTTCATCGCTCTGTACTGCTTTACGTTCGACCTCGTCTTCCAAGTCTTCTTCGAGTGGATCGGCGTCCTCGAGAAGGCGTAAACGCCGCCCTCCCGCCAATCCCCTTTGGACCCCGTCATGCCCACCACGGAAGAGCACTCTCCCGACCGTCCCGCCGAACCCTCGCCCGACGCCGCCACCGGCTCGGCGCCCGCGCCTGCGGCGGAACCTCCGACGGAGCCCTCGGCGTCCGAGCCCTCGACGCCGGAGGTCGAGGTGGTGAGCGCCGAACCCCCAGCTCCCGCGGCGAAGATCGAGAAGACGCCGGACGCCAAAGCTGCCGCGGAAGCCGAGACCGACGGTGAAGAGTTCGACCCCGCCGCCGACCTGCCCGCGTACCGCGCCGGCATGGACTGGTTCGTCTTGCGGGTCGCGTCGAACAAGGAAAACTACGTTCGCGACACGCTGCTCCGCAAAGTGCAGATCGAGGGTCTGGGAACGCGTGTCGGCCGCATCATGGTGCCGACCGAGAAGACCAAGACCCTCAAGGCCGGCAAGACCCGCATCACCGAGACCAAGCTCTACCCCGGCTACGTCTTCGTCGAGATGAAGCTCGAAGACGACGGCCGCATTCCGCAGGACGTCTTCTTCCTCATCAAGGAAACGACGGGCGTCGGCGACTTCGTCGGCACCGCCGGCCGCCCGACCCCGATGGCGGTCCACGAGGTCGAGAAGATGCTCTTCGACTCGCGGCGTCCCGAGGAGATGCCCGAGGTCAAGATGGAGTTCGAGAAGG
>JABDLI010000098.1 GCA_013003065.1 Phycisphaerales bacterium
ACGCAACTGGTGCCACGGACGCTTCGCTGTCCGTGGCACCATCACCTCGCTACCGCACACCCGCGTGCGGTTCGTTGTCGAAAGTCACCCCGCGCACACCCCCCACGCCGCCAGCAACGTCAGCAGATCCGCGAACCCCACGTCTCCGCTGCCATCGAGATCCGCCACGCAGCCGCCGCACGGACCCCACGCTGCCAGCAACGCGAGCAGATCCGTGAACCCCACGTCGCCGCTCTCGTCGAGATCCGCCGGGCAGGTCGATGCGACCGGCGCCATCACCGGAGCCTCGACGAACGCCGGCGTCCCCGGCTTGAAGAGCTCCAGCCTTACGAGCGCGGGCGCCGGCGGGGCGTCGGCGACGAAGCGGACGTTGTAGAGCGTCCCCCACCGCAGGGCGTTGGCGAACGGGTCGAGGTCGTAGGGCGTTGTAGCCCAGGCGACGGCGTCGGGCGTGACCGTTGCGTCCCAGTCCGTCGAATCCCACGCCTCGCCGGAGTGATAGTCGACGTCGTGGAAGCCGACGTCCGTGACGGTGACGCCGGGCGCGACCGGAATGCGAATCGCGCCGACCGCGCGATCGGAGTTCAGGTTCTGGATGGCGTACTCGTAGGACCACCGCCCGTCGCCGAGATCCGCCACGCGGGAGGCGAGCCAGAGGAGCCCTTCGCGGGGAACGCGGGCCTCGACGAGCGTGACGGTCGGATCCGCGTCGGCCCACGCCGCGATCGCGGGTCGGCCGATCTCGATCGCGCCGGTGACCGTCAGGTCGAGCGTGCCCGGCGCGAGGGACACCTCGCGAAAGGACGCGTTGTTCTCGCTGTTGCCCGCCGCCGCGTCGTCGGCGGCGATCTGCTGCACCTCCGCGAAGAAGCGGGCGTCCGGATGCCCGGCCGGATCGAGGTCGTCGATGCGAACGCGGAGCCTCCGGTGGAGCGTCGTGGGCACGCCCTCGCCCTGGTCCGGGGGCACCACGAAATCTCCGGAGAACGCGTTCACCTCCCACTTGGGCGTGAGCAACGCCTGCGCGCCCGAGATGGCGGCACTGTGCGAATCCGAGCACTCCGGCAGCAGGAAGGGAAGGCACCCCCCGGCGCCCGGACACGTGCCGCACCCGGGCAACGGCATGTGCAAAGCACAAAAGTCGTGCAGCAGCCACGCCTGCCCGATCTGCTCGAACCGCCCCGCCGAGAGCCGGAAGAGGTTCTGGCCCTTGAAGGGGTGCGCTGTACTCGGGAGGACGACGATCGCGAGGTCCTCGTCGCCGATGTTGCACATCGTGTTGGCGAACGAATACGCGGTCTCGTCCGCGGTGGTCGTCCATCGCATGACCGAGGCGATGTTGCCGGTGACCGCGTCCGGACCGGCGAAGGCCGTGATTGCCGCCGCGAGCAGCAGGCCAACGGCTGCGATCGTGAGATTCCGCATGTGAGGCTCCGGCGGACCGTCCGAAGGTCAGCCTACGCGAACGCCGGCGTGATCGGAAGCGTGAAATCGGCGGGCGGCGTGCAGGGGTGCCCGCCGGGTGTCGTATGGCCCAGCGGCACGCCGGCTCACGTGGTTCCGCGCGCGTGCATCTCGTGCCCCGGGACGCTCCGATCCCGCCGCGTCCCGCGACTCTGGAGGCCCTCGATCGTGACAGCTATCATGAACGCCGCCGGCGAGCATGCCCCATCGGGGACCGCCGCGGAGGACGCGAAGCGTATGCCGTACCTGGAAATTCGCCACCAGCTCAACTCCAAACGGATCAAGCTCGCCGGCGACGCCGTCACGGTGGGCCGTCACCCCGACAACGCGGTGGTGCTCCCCGATGATCTGGCCAGCCGTCACCACTGCGTGATCGAGCCCTACCGCGAGGGTTTTCGCGTTCGCGATCTCGGGTCGAGCAACGGCACGAAGCTCAACTCGATTCGCGTCACCGACGAGATGCTCGACAACGGCGACGTCGTCAAGATCGGCGACGCCGAGCTGCACTTCATCGATCTCGAGCAGGAGGCTCGTCACAAACGACGCAACACCCCAGACTTCGCGGCCCTGGCCGAGGATGAAGGCGAAGAGGTTCTCCGGGCCGAAGATCTCGGCCACCGCGCGACGGTGGACATGGATCTCTCCGAGGCGGTGACCGACGCGCAAACGAGCTACGAACGCAAGCTTCGTCAGATCATCGACGCGGCGCTCGAGAAGCCGTTCGACGAAACCGACATCAGCCTCGTGGACTGCAAGGGCGTGACCGTTCACCAGGCCTCCGCGGCCGGCCTCGACTCCGGCAGCGAGGAGGACGACAGCGAGGCGATCCGCGCCTTCCGCCTCATGCTGCTGGCGTGCTTCCGCGCCCGGGCGACCGACCTGCACCTGGAGCCGCGGCTGGAGATGGCGGCGATTCGCCTGCGGGTGGATGGGTACATGCTCAGCGCGGTCGAGCTGAGCATGTCGATCTACAAGCGGATCCTCGGCGTCATCAAGATCCTCTGCCAGATCGACACCTCGCAGCGGAACATGGTGCAGGATGGTCACTTCTCCTGCGCCATCCAGGGACGCCGCGTGGACTTCCGCGTGAGCCTGACCCCCACGATGAACGGGCAGAAGCTCGTGCTGCGGATCCTCGACTCCTCGCACGCGCCGAGCCGCCTGCACGAGCTTGGCCTATCGCCGTGGATGTACGAGAAGCTGCGGGCGATCGCGATCAAGGACGCCGGCCTGCTCCTGGCGTGCGGCCCGACCGGCTCCGGCAAGACGACCACGCTCTACTCCTGCCTGCGTGAGATCGACGTCGAGCAGCGCAACGCGATAACGATCGAGGATCCGGTCGAGTACTACCTCGAGGGCTGCACGCAGATCCCCATCGATCACAAGCAGGGCAACACGTTCGCGAACATCCTGCGGTCGGTCCTGCGGCAGGATCCCGACGTCATCTTCGTCGGCGAGGTCCGCGACATCGAGACGGCCACGGTCGCCATGCAGGCGTCGATGACGGGACACCTCGTCTACAGCACCGTGCATGCGAAGGACTCGATCGGCGCGATCTTCCGCCTGCTCGACCTCGGGGTCGAGGCATATCTCGTGGCAAACGCGCTCAACGTCATCCTCGCCCAGCGGCTGATCCGCGTGCTCTGCGACACGTGCAAGAAGCCGGTGAAGGCAACGCCCGCACAGAACATGAAGATGGGCCACCATCTCGACGGGATCCCGAAGATCTACGTGCCCACGGGCTGCCGCCGCTGTCTGCGAACGGGCTTCACGGGACGCCGGGCGCTCTTCGAGCTGCTCGACGTCACCGACGCGATGCGTGACGTGATCCTGAAGACACCGACCATCCAGGGGCTCCGCGGCATCGCGGAGCAGGGTGTCTTCACGACGCTCCAGCAGTTCGGTTTCCATCTTGTTGCGCAAGGGATTACGAGCATCGACGAGATCGATCGGGTAAGCGGATCGGAGTGACGGCGACGGGCTCGGCGGCGGACGCGGACGCGGGGGCGTCAGCGCGATTGACGCTCGTTGCGCAACCGCCGGACCCAACCTGCGTGAGGCGGCAGGACGCCGCCGGTCCCCGCGCAGCTCCTGCCGCCGCATGGCGGCACATAACTAGGGCCTGTTTGACGGATCGAGAATCCTCAGACACCGCTGGATCATGGCGAGCCTGACCATGGCGAGGTAGTGGGTCGCGAGCTTCTCGTATCGGGTGGCGACTCGACGACATTCCTTGAGC
>JABDLI010000099.1 GCA_013003065.1 Phycisphaerales bacterium
CGTCCGCGACGATGTACTCCGCAAGGGTGCCCGGCAGGTCGGCGAGTCCGCCCGCGCAGCCGTAGACCTCATCACCGATCGCGTAGCCCTCCACGCCCTCGCCGACGGTCTCGACCGTGCCGGCGAAGTCCATTCCCAGGATGGCCGGCGTGTCGGGCGAAAGCGGCAGGTCCTTGCCCATCCTGCGGATCATGGTGTCGACGGTGTTCACGCTCGACGCCGCGATCCTGACGAGGACATGCCCCGGCTTGACCTCGGGAATCTCGACGTGGGCGGGTTCGAATGTGGCGTCGGCGCCGTAGGCATTGACAAGCAGCGCTCTCATGGGGGTCTAGCGTCCTCTCTTGGTGGCTCGACTGGCGGGGTAATGTACGTCAATACAGCTCTCTTGACACCCGACCAACTGGAGGGCCAACCTCGCGACCGGGCCACGATTCGATCCGCAGTATGTCGTTCCACTCGGTCACGCGGAAGGTGTATACCGATAGCATGTCGAGCACGGCATCATTCGCCCCGCGGCCCAATGAAGCACTCGCCTTTGTTCCCGCAACATCCACACGCCAGCCGCCAACCAGTGGATGCTTGCCTGCGGTTGCCGCCACCGGTACAAGCGCGATGCCCGCCACCAAACACTTGAGCCAGATCGACAATCTTGCCATTGTGGAACCTCCTTCGTAGCTATCCTGCCCGTTCCCACCAAGCTGTCCGGCAGCAAGCGCGATGTGACCCCACTGTCGCGCGCTCGCGTTTCATAGAAAGTGCACCAGTTCCGATTCGATGCTCGACTCCGCGGTGTGCTCGTGATAGCGTCGGGTTCGAAGGGACACCCACATGCCCACTCGCTCACCCCGCGACACCGCGAAGAGATGCTTGTTCGGCGGAACGCTTCTCGCGGCGGGGCTCGCAACGCCAGGGGCACACGCACAGAGCTTCGACTTCGTTGAGAGCACGGCCACCGCCGACACCACAGGCAGTCGCACGGACAGCTTCAGTGGCCCGGGGCCGTGGCATGTCGAGTCCCACTACTCCTACTTTGGCTATGGAGACGCAGAGGCGTGGGGGATGTCGAACAGCTTGGGCCTTTACGCTTACGGGAAGGGCGATACGGGTGAACTCACCGCGAACGCAGACGTCGATTCGCGATTCACGGTGACATCGGATGTTTCCGTGACCTTGGATCATTACCTGTACTTCGGAGACAGCTCCCTCATCCTCACCGATCTCACGAATGACGTCATCCTGTTTTCGTGGAATGGCGAGTTCAAGGGAACACAGCAATTGCAGCTCGCCGCGGACACGCTGTACGAGTACTCGTCATCGACGAACAACGGCTCCTCGTCCTTGACGATTCGGTGTGCCGCCGACCTCGACGCGTCGGGCGATGTCGGGTTCTCCGATCTCTTGGCCGTGCTCTCGACGTGGGGTGAGAGCGGTGTTCTCGAAGATCTCGATGGAAGCGGCATGGTGGACTTCGCCGACCTGCTGATCGTGCTCGCAAACTGGGGACCGTGCAAGTAGGTCATTGTCACCACGACATGGCATCCCATCGTCGCCCCCACGCTCGGCCCCCCGCCCATCCCACATCGGTCTCTCCCAAACATCGTGAGCTCCTCCGCGCTGCGCAGCAGCTCATTCGCGAGGGTCAAGCCCGCGAGGCTCTGGCGTTGCTGCAACCGCTCGAGAAACGGTCGCGTCATGATGCGGACGTGGTCCGTCTGCTCGCTATCGCGTATGGCGAGGTGGGGACCATTCCAAGGGCCCGCGCGTGCGCCGAGCGCGCCCATCAGCTCAGGGCCGACCCGGAGATGCTCCTGATCGTCGCGCAGTGTGACCGCGTGCTCGGCAGGACGGACCAGGCCGTGCATTCGTGCGACCAAATCCTCCAGCAGTTTCCGCGTCTGTTGCCGAAAGCCATGATCATGAAGGCCGCGGCCCTCGAGGAGGGCGGGCGGTTCGCCGATGCGCGGGCCGCGCTGTCGCCCATGCGCGAGATCGAAATCGACCTCTGCCTGCTCATCTTCATTCATGTCGCAAGCCGCCGTGTGTTCGTCTCGCCGGCCACTGCCAATCCCGGCGCCGACTGGACGGAGCAGCACGCTCGCAACTTCACGATGCACATCGAGGAGTCTGGCCTCGGATGCACGATGATGCTGCACGATCGTGACACCAAGTTCACACGCGTCTTCGACCACATCCTCGACCCGAAGGGGGCCCCGAAGAAGCTGCCCCCCTGCTCTCCGAACCTCAACGCGTTCGCGGAGCGGTTCGTCCAGACGCTCAAGCACGAGTGCCTCACTCACTTCATCGTGTTCGGCGAGCGCCATCTCAACCATCTCGCCAACGAGTTCGTGGACTACTACCACACGGCGCGCCCGCATCAGGGCATCGGCAACGCAACGCCGATCCAGTCACGCGACGGACCTCGCTCCGGGCCGATCCGATGTAATGCTCGACTCGGCGGAGTGCTGAAGCACTATTCCCGCGCGGCTTGATCGTCAGCCGTCGGCGCGACCGGGGGCGCGATCGTTGTGCGCCGGCCCACAACTCGGCGCTATCCGCCACGCGCCGACACGGCTCTGATGGCAATCACGCGCCTCGCTTCTCATCCGTAAGGTCCCGAGCTCGCAACGTTTATCCGATGACAAGGTTTCTGAACACCACGCGCCGCGTCTTGGCTCGGCGGTGTGCGTTAACCACACGGCTGCCGTGGGTTAGAGGGGTACAAGGAAAGCTCCCCCGAGAGCAACCCTCTTGTAACTACCCCTCACGACTCGCGCGCGAGAGCGACGTCGTCATCTGCACAAGATACAGCAGTTGCCCGTGTTATCGCGTTCATCCCGACGGTCGCTGCCCGCTCCCACCGAGCTGTCCGGCAGCAAGCGCGATGTGACCCGACTGTCGCGCGCTCGCGCTTCATAGAAAGTCCAACAGTTCCGATTGGATGCTCGACTCCGCGGTCTGCTCGTGATAGCGTCGGGTTCAAAGGGACACCCACATGCCAACTCGCTCACCCCGCGACACCGCGAAGAGATGCTTGTTCGGTGGAACGCTTCTCGCGTCGGGGCTCGCGACCCAGGCAGCGCAGGCACAGACCTTTGACTTCGTCGACACCGTCGCCAGCGCCTATACCTTTGGATTCACTGACAGTTTCAGTGGGCCGGGGACGTGGTTTGTCGAATCACATCAAAACACCGGCTTCGGTTACGGTGATGCGGAGGCGTGGGGAACGCCAATGAGCATGGGCCTCTATGCATACGGGTTCGACTTTTTTGGTGGGCTGACCGCGTACGCGCAGGTGAATTCCCAGTTCACGGTGTCATCGGATGTCGTCGTGACCGTGAAATGGTATCTCCTCATTACTGGCTTCCTGAGCCTCACCGATCTCACGAACGGAGTCGTTCTGCTCTCACAAAGTCCTGGTACGGACGGATCACTGGACACTCCACTCTTTGCGGACCACCTGTACGAATACTCGTCGGGCACGGAAATTGGCTACACCTCCGTGACGATCATACCTGCTCCGGCGAGCGCACCGCTCCTCGCGATGGGCGGTCTGCTCGGCCGGCGCCGACGACGGAGAGGACCGGAGCCGGCGCACCCTCCCAGGACATGACACGCCATGGTCGTCCCCGTTCCCACGCTGCCGGCGATTCGATGTCGGCCGCTCTCAAGCGTCGCGAGACTCTGGGCGCTGCGAACAAGCTGATCCTCGCGGGCCAGGCCCGCGACGCTCTGGCGCTGCTGCATCCGCTGGAGAAGCGATCGCGCCATGATGCCGATGTGCTGCGCCTGCTCGCGATCGCCTACAGCGGTGTGCGGGACATGGCGAACGCCCGCAGGTGCGCCGAGCGTTCGCACAAGCTCCGACCTGATCCGGAGATGCTTCTGATCCTCGCGCAAAGTGACCGCGCGGCCGGCAGGACGGACCAGGCCGTCCATGCGTACGATCAGGTCCTAGACCGGTTTCCGCAGGCCGCGGCGCTGGCCACGATCAAGAAGGTCGGGGCGCTCGAGGAGAGCGGGCAATTCGCCGCGGCGCGCGCCGCCTTGCCGCCGCCGGCCGACGTTGATGCGCTCCCGCGGGCCCTGCGGCCGCGGGCGCGTTTCGAGGAGGCGAAGCTCCTCGTGCATGAAAAGGAATACGACGACGCGAACCGGGTGATCGATCAACTGGTCGCCGATCCCGCCGTCGAGTCAGAGCCCCGGCGCGCCCTCCTGCATCTGAAGGCGAAGTCTTGCGATCGTGCGGGCGACTACGCCGGCGCCTTCGAGGCTGCGACCGCGGCGAACGAGATCGGCAAGCTCCCTTTCGACCCGGAGCTCTATGCCGAGCAGGTGTCGATCCTCATCGAGAACTGGTCAAGGGACGCGATGCCGCACTTTCCACATGCGGACTGCTCGAGTGAGCTGCCGGTGTTCGTCGCCGGCATGCCGCGTAGTGGCACGAGCCTGATCGACCAGATCATCGACGCCCACCCGAGGGCCGCCGGCGTCGGCGAGCTCTCCGACCTCGAACGCTTCGCAGTCGCCATGAGCACGGCCTACGACTCCGACCTGCCGGCCCCTGCCTCTTTCGGCGCCTATGACGACAAGGCGTTCACGCGCGCCGCCGCCCGCTACGTGCAACACTGTCGGAAGCTAAGCCCGCGCGGCACAGACCGTGTCGTCAACAAGGCGCTCGGGAACAACCGGCTCGTCGGCCTGCTGGCTCGACTGTTCCCGCGCACACGGATCATCAACGCCGTGCGCGATCCGCGCGACGTGGCAATCAGCTGCTTCATGGGCGGCTTCAATAATCAGCTGTCGGCATGGTCGACGCAGATCGACTGGACCGCCAAGGCGTGGGCGCAGTCGCAGCGCATGATGCAGCACTGGAAGGAGACGCTCGACGTTCCGATCCTCGACGTGCACTATGAGGCCCTTGTCGCCGATCCGGAGCACCAGTTCCGGCGCATCATTGCGTTCATCGGCCTCGAGTGGGACGACGCCTGCATGGCCTTTCACAGCTCTCGCCGGACGGTGCGTACGCTGAGCTACGACCAGGTGAACCGCCCGATCTACCGGACGTCGTCCGGCCGTCATCGCAACTACGCCTCGTTCATCGAGGGAATCGAGTTCCCGGCCTACGTCGTCCGCGAATCCGAAGACCGCGCACGCGGTGAGATCACTCGCACGGCCCCCAGTTCGACAGCACGATCAGCAGGTCGTGGAACGAGACCTGCCCGTCGTCGGTGATGTCCTCCACCTCCCCGAAGGTGAATCCAGGACAGGCACTTTGGCCGGTGATTCTACCGCACTCGCCAGATCGACCTTCACGAGCAGGTACTCTCGCCGCTCATGGCCGTCCCCCGCAGCACCGTCGTCGATCGTTCGGTCATCGGCTGTTACCACTGCATCAGCCGATGCGTGCGAAGGGCCTTCCTCTGCGGCGGCGAGTTCGAGCACCGCAAGGAGTGGATACGCCGGCGTCTCGAACGCCTCGTCGACACCTTCTCCATCGACGTCGCCGCTTACGCCATCATGAGCAATCACCTGCACGTCATCGTGCGCGTCGATCCCCACCATGCCGCCGAGATGCCCGCCCGCGAGGTCGTTGAGCGCTGGAGCCGACTCTTCCCCGCCAGCGTACGGCGATGGGCGGGGACGCCCCACCTCGATGATGCGATCAACGTCGTCGCCGGCGACCCACCCCGGGTGGCCGTCCTCCGCGACCGGCTCTCCGACCTGTCGTGGTTCATGAAGTGCGCCAAGGAACACATCGCCCGCCGCGCCAATCGCGAGGACGACTGCACCGGCTCCTTCTGGGAGGGTCGCTTCAAGTCACCGCGTCTGCTCGACGATGCCGCCCTTCTCCAGGGGATGGTGTACGCCGATCTCAACCCGATCCGCGCCGGCATCGCCGAGACACCGGAGGAGTCCGAGCACACGTCCGTGCGGGATCGGATTCGCGTGCGTCAGCGCTTACAAGAACGTCGCGCCCGCAAAGACCGGACGTCAACGAAAGGCTCGCGCAAGCGTGCATCACGTTTGCGCCTCAGCTCGATCGAATTGCGCGCGCCCGACGACGGGATCTGGCTCGCCCCCATCGACCGGCGGCGGAACAAGAGACGCCCCGGACTCCTGCCAATCACGCTTGATCAGTACCTCACGGTGGTGGACGAGACGGGTCGCATGATGCGATCTGGCAAGCGTGGCGCCGTCCCGTCGATGCTGCCGCCGATCCTCGAGCGGCTCAAGGTCGAGGCGTCGGCGTGGGTCACGATTTGGGGAGAGATCGGGCGCGTCTTCGGAACGGCGCTCGGCAGCCCGGAGGCTCGCGCGGCGGAAGCCAGACGCCGCGGCGCGAAGCGTGTCGTCGGTTCGCTTCGACCGACGCCCGACTCGACCTGACGCTCGGTCCGGACCCCAGGATTTGAATCACGCAGCTCGAAGCGATCCTCGCAGCGGATCCGCTGCGCGCAATTGCGTGTGTTGGGTGTGCCGGTCGCGCGGCGACGACGCTTCGCGTTCGATACCCAATGCCCGTCAGAGCTCTATGACGCCACTTGGGTGACCGCGGAGCTACCAACGCCGACATCCTGCACTTTCCCGTCCGAGTTCTCGTCAATTGAGACAGTCTCTCAGCTGCGCGCCGCTGCTTCCCGCCTCGCCCCGTGGTCGCGTCCAATCATCACAGGATGCCCCGATCACAGAAGACGTACGACCACCGGCTCCGCGAGCTCGTCCGGCGCACGCGCGACATGACGCATGCAACCAGCCTCGGCGTCCCTCGTTCGACGGCGGCAGGCTGGCTTCGGCAGCCAGGTCGCGCGACGGTCACCATCGATGTGCTGTCCACGGACGCGCGCGACCTTCAGCAAGAGGTCATCCGCTTACGACGGCGGATCCAGAAGCTCCGTGCCGTCGTCCGCGTCCTCTTTGCTCTCCTCCAGGCATTCGACGTGGATCTCGCGCGGCGGCGGCTTCCGGATGGCGAAGCGAAGTCTCGACTCCTTCGAGCCATCGAACGCTCCGAGCGGGCGCTGAAGCTCCGAACGGTGCTCCACATCCTCGGCCTGTCTCACTCTCGATTCCACTGTTGGAAGCGGGCAGAGATGGCGTGCGACCTCGACGACCACTCGTCATGCCCGAGAAGCTCACCGCATCGGCTCACCCTGGACGAGACAGAGACGATCCGCGAGATGGTCACTTCACCAGAGTACCGCCACGTGCCCACTGGAACGCTGGCCACCCTCGCACAGCGCGTGGGCCGCGTGTTTGCGTCACCGACGACGTGGCGACGACTCGTGCGTGAACGGGGATGGCGCCGACCGAGGCTTCGCATCCATCCCGCGAAGCCCAAGGTCGGCATTCGCGCCAGCAGACCGAATGAGATGTGGCACATCGACACCACGATCATCAGGCTGCTCGACGGCACGAGAGCGTACGTCCACGCCGTCATCGACAATTACTCACGCCGTATCCTCGCCTGGCGTGTCGCTGGGCGCTTCGAGCCGGTCAACACCGTGGCCACCCTGCTGGAAGCGGGTCAACTCTGCGCCGCGGAAGACGAACCCCCCACCGTTCTGACTGACGGCGGCGTCGAGAACGTGAACCAGAGCGTGGACGAGCTGATCGACGCCGGGGTTCTCCGTCGTATCCTCGCGATGACGGACCTCCAGTTCTCCAATTCGATGATCGAGGCGTGGTGGCGTGCGTTGAAACACCAATGGCTGTTTCTCAACTCACTCGATAGCGTGGAGAAGGTCCGTCACCTCGTGGAGTTCTACGTCGAGGAACACAACGAGCGGCTCCCCCACTCGGCATTCCGCGGACAGACGCCGGACGAGATGTACTTCGGTCGCGGCGAGGCTGTGCCGAACGAACTGGACGTCGCCAAGAAAGACGCGAGGCGGAAGCGGCTCGATATGAACAGGGCGCTGTCGTGTCTGATATGCGAGCCGGCTTATGAATCCGATGCCGCATAGGAAGTCGAGACGCGAACAAGATCCTGGGCCTCCGCGCCCATGTTTCGGCAGCACGGCGTCCCGATCCGCCAGCGCATGCGTCCGGCACGAGCCCGATGCCAATCACGCTCACGGACTCGAGCCGTGCGGTCCCGCGCGCATGCTGATGACGAGAACTCGTCACCAAAAGTGCAGAATGTCCGCGTTGATAGCTCCGCAGACGACCGAACGCGTCGTAGATGTACTCGTACTTCTCGTCGTCGTCGTCGAGCTGCCCGGCGCCGGTGTGGGAGAGGTTGTAGTCATCTGTCGAGTCGCTGTCGACATCCCGCGCCGTCAGCTCGTTCGCCACGTTGTGGGTGCGGGTATCGTCGTACTCGCCGCTCACGCCCGTGAAGTCGCCGTCACCGTCGAGGTCGAGCTTGACGCGATCCCAGTTGCCCGTCTGGCTGAGCGTGGTCCAGATCTGCTCGCGCGCACGGCTCGTGATCGTCGAGCCGTTCCACGTGCCTTCCTCGG
>JABDLI010000102.1 GCA_013003065.1 Phycisphaerales bacterium
GGCCGGGCTGGCCGCGGCCGGGCTCCTCGTTCTTGCCGCGGAACGCGCGTGGCGTGCGAATCGACCCGGCACATCGCCCCCGGCCGTGACCGCCGCCGCGGATGACGAACCCCCGGCACCGGCGACCGACCCGGCGGACCCGCCGCCCGCGTCGCCGATCGATCCCGCCCGGCTCGCCGAGATGCGGGCGGCGGCAGACTCGGCGCTCAACGGCATGCTCGCCGCGCGACGCGTGGTCGACGAACTCGGTGCGGCCGAGTGGGGGTCGGCGGACTACGACGATGCCGCCGCCGCCAGCGCCGCGGCGGATCAGGCTTTTCTCGAAGAGCGATTCGAAGACGCGCGGGACCGGTACGACGCGGCGCGACGTGGTTTCGAAGACGTCCTCGCGGTCAAGGATGACACGCTCGCGCGGCTTCTCGCCGAGGGGGCCGCGGCGCTCGCCGCCCCCGATGCCGCGGCCGCGGCGACCGCCTTCCGGCGGGCGCTCCTGATCGAGCCGGGGCATGCCGCCGCGCAGATCGGCCGGACGCGGGCGGGCACGCTGGACGAGCTGCACCGCCGGCTGACGGCCGCCCGCACGCACGAATCCGAGGGCCGGCTCGACTTCGCCTACGCCGACTACGCGGCCGCCGCCGAGCTCGACCCGCACTCCGAGGAGGCGCGAGACGGCCACCTTCGCCTGCGCACGACGCTCGCCGACCGGCAGTTCCAGACGATGATGGCGCAGGGGCTCGAGGCCCTTCACCGCGGCGACCTCGACGACGCGCGGCAACGGCTGGAGGAAGCGCAGCGGTTCCGGCCGGAGGCGGTCGAGGTCACCCAAGCGCTCGCAATGGTCGAGGAAGCGGAGCTGCGGGCCGCGATGGACCGCCTGCGGGACGACGCCGTCGCGCACGAGCGGGCCGAGCGGTGGCAGGACGCGTGGAACGCGTACCGCCGGATCCTCGCGATGGATCCCGCCATCGAGTTCGCCCAGGCCGGCAAGGAACGCAGCGAGGAGATGATCCGGCTGGAGAAGCTCACGAACCACTACCTCGCCAACCCGGCGTTGCTCATCGGCCGGACGACCCGCGAGGACGCCAAGCAGCTCGTCGAGCGGCTCGCGACGCTCGCGGGTCTCGGTCCGCGTCTCCAGGACGCCGCCAACCGGCTCGCCGAGCAAGTGCGGCTGGCGAACACGCCGCTGCGTGTCACGCTCAGGTCCGACACGCAAACGGAGGTGGCCGTCTACCGCGTCGCGCAACTCGGCACGTTCGACACCCACGGGCTGGAGCTGCTGCCCGGCGTGTATACGGTCGTCGGGCACCGCAACGGCTACCGCGACGTGCGGCTGGAGCTGCGTCTGGAGCCCGGACAGACGGACGCGTCGCTGACCGTCGTGTGTACGGAGCCCATCTGATGGGAACCGGGCCGACCATCATCACGCCCCTGGACTTCCGCGGACAGACGCCGGCCGAAACGACGCGTCGGCCGCCGTGGCGACGCCGCGTGATGACGCTCGTCGTCCTGTGCCTGGTTGCGTTGCTCGCGGCCGCGGGGTGGTTCGTTTTGACCGCGCAGCAGGTGACGATCACGATCACGCCGGACCCGGACACGATGCGGGTCGAGGGCTCGTGGCGACTCGAGCTTGCCGGCCGCTTCCTGATGCGGCCCGGCCCGTACGAGGTTTCCGCGACGGCCGCCGGGCATCATCCGCTCGCGGAGACGATCGAGGTCGTGCGGGGCGGGGACGGGCAGTTTCACTTCGAGCTGCAGCCACGGCCCGGCATCGTGTCGATCGCATGCGTCGGCGCCGACGCTCCGGACACATTGATCGCCGGCGCCCAGACCCGCGTCGGTGATCGCCCCCCGGCGCCCGCTCCGATCACGGAGATCGAGCTCGACGGCGGCGAGCATGCGGTCGAGGTGCGTCACGACCGCTACCAGACGCTGCTGACCACCATCGCCGTCGAGGGCTTCGACCGCCGGCAGTCGTTCACGTTGACGCTCCGTCCCGACTGGGCGCCGGTCGAGATCGCCACCACGCCGGTCAACGCGTCGGTCTGGCTCGACGGCGTCGAGGTCGCGACCACGCCGTGCCGGATCGACGTCGACTCCGGCGAGCGGACGCTGGAGCTTCGCGCGGAGGGGTTCGAGCCGTGGCGCCGGACGCTCGCCATCGCGGCGGAGGAGCCGGTGACGCTCGCCGACATCACGCTCGCACCCGTCCGCGGCACGCTGCGCATCACCACCACGCCGCCGGGCGGACAGGTCGTCGTGGACGGCGACTACGCTGGCCTCGCGCCGGTCGAGGTCGAGGTGCGTCCGGAGGCCGATCTCCTCGTGCGGGTGGCGCGGGATGGCTACGAGCCGGCCGAACGCACGGCACGCGTTGGGGCGCGGCAGGTCACCGACGTCGCGTTCGCACTCACGCCCCGGCTCGGCGTGATTCGCTTCGACGTCGAGCCGGCGGATGCGGTGCTCTTCGTCGACGGCGTCCGGCAGGGTCTCGTGCCCCCAGAGATCACGCTCACCGCGGAAGCCCACCGGCTCCGGCTCGAAGCGCCGGGCTTCACGCCGTTCATCCGCGACATTCGCCCGCGGGTCGGGGTCCCGCAACGCATCCAGGCGACGCTGACGCGGCTGGTCGTGACGGGGGAAGAGACGGCCGATCCCCTCGCGGCCTCCACCGGCTATCGGTTCGCGTCGATCGAGGGAGGAACGTACACGATGGGCGCGTCGCGTCGCGAACGCGGGCGGCGGGCGAACGAATCGCTCCGGACGATCGAGCTGCGTCGCCCCTTCGCCATGGGCGTGCGGGAGGTGACGAACGCGGAGTTCCGCGTGTTCCGCAAGGAGCACGAGTCCGAATCGGGCGATGCCGTTCCCCTCGGCGGCGCCGACCGACCGGTGGTGCGTGTGACGTGGGACGACGCCGCGCGGTTCTGCAACTGGCTCAGCGTCAAGGACGAGCTTCCGCCGGTGTACGTCGAGCGGGGTGACCGCATGCACGCGGCGGACCCGATCCCGACCGGCTACCGGCTGCCGACCGAGGCGGAATGGGAGTACTGCATCCGCAGCGGACCCGAGCCGCGACGCCCGTACCCGTGGGGCGCCGGCTCGACCCCGCCCGCGCCGATCGCGAACCTCGCGGACGAATCGGCGGCGCAGGTGCTGGGGCTGACGATCACCGGCTACGACGACGGGTACGCGGGCACGGCGCCGGTGGCGTCGTTTCCGCCGAACGCGCTCGGCCTGCGTGACCTCGCCGGCAACGTGGCGGAGTGGTGTCACGACTACTACTCGATTCCGGCCTCCGATCCCGACCGCACCGTCGTCGACCCCACCGGACCCCCGCGGGGTGCGCACCACGTGATCCGCGGCTCGAGCTGGCGTCACTCGATGATCAGCCCGCTGCGATCGTCGTTCCGCGACTACAGCGCCCAGAAGCGTGACGACGTCGGCTTCCGCCTCGCCCGGTACCTGACGGAGCCCACGCCATGAGCCGACTCGACGAACGCCGCCGACAACTCCGCACGCGGGGCCGCATGGGCGTCGCGGGCTACGGCGGCCTGCTCGTCGCCGCCATCGCCGCCG
>JABDLI010000126.1 GCA_013003065.1 Phycisphaerales bacterium
GCGCCGAACCGCACGGATTCGCACAGACGCAGGAACCCGTCGCGGTGCGTCTCGAGAACCGGCGCGGGCCCGGTCGTCTTGATGAACCACGTCTCCCGTGCGACGGGGAAGATCGCGGCGAACATTCGCATCGCGACCGCCTCCTCATCGGCGGGGTCGGGCCCGACCAGGTCGACGACGAGACCGGTCGCGTGGGGTGTCTCGATCGGGATGGCGGCGTGGGCGATGTCCTCGGTGGACGCGGCCGGAAGGCCGATCTGCCCCCGCCAGCGGTTGACGTTGGCCGGGACACCTCCCGCCGTGCCGCCAAGGCGGGAGATCGCGACCTCGATCGTCTCCGCCGCGGTTCCCGCCTGCAGGGTGGCGAACCGCATGGTGTTCGTGTTCTCGACCGCACGCCATCCGGCGGGCAGGGACCAGGCCATGTCCCCGGTCGCCCCGACGGGAGCCACGGCCGGCGCCGGCGGTGGCGTCTCCTTGGGCACCGAGTACGAACGCACCTGCGCGTTCGGGTCATCGCAGCCGCCCACCGCGAGCAACGCGGCCAGCCCCACCCCGAATCTCGCCCCCTTTACCGGGGGAACCGTCCGTTTCGATCTTGCAGCAAGTGTGGTCACGGGTATCTCCTGGGATCGGCCGCTACCGTGACACGCCGCATCGCCGGGGCGGGTGCACTCGAGGGCGGGGCGGTACAGTAGACCGGTCCGGAACGGAAAGGAACACGCGTATGGCCGTCGGCCGCTGGTTGAAGATGATCTGCGTCGGATCGCTGGCGATCGCGATCAGTCAGGTGCCCGGTCCGCAGACGCCGCCCCCCGGCACGCCGCTCCGCCCGAGCGGACCGCTGCCCGCCGACTCGTGCCGGGTGTGCCACGGCGAATTGGCCGCCCACGACGTGCTGCACGGACCCGTCGGGGTCAACGCCTGCAACGCGTGTCACCGGGAGGAGAGCGTCGAGCAGCACACCTACTCCCTCGCCCGACCCGGCGTCGAGCTGTGCACCTTCTGCCACGACATGACGCTGGAGGCCGCCTCGGTGCACGAGCCCCTGATGATGGGCGATTGCACCGGCTGCCATGACCCGCACGGGGGCCGCGACCGCACGATGCTGAAGGCCGCCTCGGTCGACGAGCTGTGCGCGAGCTGCCACGGCGATGTGCTCGAGGCGGGCGTGCATCGCCACGGGCCGGCGGCAGCGGGTGCGTGCTCGGTGTGTCACGAGCCGCACGTGTCGATGCACCCCGCGTTGCTGACCGCGCCCCCGCGTGATCTGTGTCTCGAATGCCACGTGGCGACGGGCACGCAGCTGGAGACCATGCGGGTCGTGCACGGCCCCGCCATGGTGGATTGCGGCGTGTGTCACGACGCGCACGCCTCCGACCATCCCATGATGCTGCGGGAGGAGCCCCAGACGCTCTGTCTCGGCTGTCACGAGACCATCCGCCACGCGGTCGAGGAGGCGAACACCCAGCACTCCGCCGTCACCAGCGATCGGCAGTGCCTCAACTGCCACGACCCCCACGGCAGCGATCATCCCCGGGTTCTCCGCACCGACATGCGGTCGCTGTGCTTCGAGTGCCACGACCGCCCGATCGAGCTGCCCGACGGCACCACGCTCGGCGACATCAAGACCGTCATCGAGTCGGGCACGAGCCTGCACGGTCCCGTTGCGCAAGACAACTGCGCCGCCTGCCACATGATCCACGGCGGCGACAACTTCCGGATGCTGGTGCAGGAGTACCCGCCGGAGTTCTACGCTCCGTTTGCCGAGGAGCAGTACGCCCTCTGTTTCAGCTGTCACGACAAGCAGCTCGTCGTGGATGCCCGCACGACGTCGTTGACGGACTTCCGCAACGGCGATCTCAACCTGCACCACCTGCACGTCAATCGCGACAAGAAGGGCCGGACGTGCCGGGCGTGTCACGAGACGCACGCCAGCCACCGGGACAAGCACATCCGCGACTCCGTGCCGTTCGGCTCCGGCGGCTGGGAGCTGCCGATCGGGTACCAGAAGAGCGACACCGGCGGGAGCTGCGCCCCGGGATGCCACCGGCCGTACGACTACGACCGCGTTACGCCGCTCGTGTATCCCGAGAGCGATCGCGCTGCGATCTGGCCCAGCGGCACGGACGACGCGACGCCGCCTGATCATGAGTGATCCTCCAGCAGTCGCCTGAGCGCTTCCTTGAAGTGGACGACGGCGGCGGCGGCATCGCCCCGCCGCTCCTTCACGAGCCCCAGGTAGTAGTGCGTCCGGATCGGATCGGGGTTGAGCAGCAGGGCCCGTTCCAGCCGACGCTCGGCCTCGTCGAGGTCGTCGCGGTGGTAGGCCACCATGCCGGCCACCAGCGTGGCCCGACGGTGACCGGGGTGCGTCGCCTCCACCCGACGCAGTCGCCCGCTGGCCGCGTCGAGCTTCCCCCGTTCGACGTCGAGGACCGCCAGATCCAGTTCCGTGTCGACGTGGCCCGGATCGATCTCGAGTGCCGCCAGGAGCTCGCGCTCCGCGTCGTCACGCAGACCGTTGCGTCGCAGCAGCCGGGCCGCGGCCCGGTGGCGGGCGATGCGATCTTCCGGCCGCGAGCGTTCGAACGCCTTCGTCGCCAGCAGCTCGTCGCGGGCGGCGTCGTCGATCAGACCCAACGCGTGCCGGACGTGCGTCCGCAGCACGTGCTCGTAGTCCGACTTCCGCGACGCCATGACGGTTCGCAAACGCCCGTCGCCGTCGATGATGATCGTGGTCGGCAGCACGATCAGCCCCAGGGCGCCGTACGTCGCCCGCTGCAGGTCGAGGGCCAGCGGATACGCATGCAACCCCAGACGATCGCGTTGCTGGCGGAAGAAGGCGACGCGTGTCACGTCGGCCGTGACGAAGATGACCTGGAGCCGCTCGTCGCGCAGCTCGCCCGCGACGGCCGCTGCGGACTGCATGACCTTCTCGGAGCTCGTCTGCTCGGCCGCGACGTAGACAAGGACCACGACCCGGCCGCGTCCATCCTCGCTCCGCAACGTCTCCCCCGCCAACGTCCGCAGGGTGAACGCCGGCACGGTCTCGCCGATCGCCACGTTGCGCAGCTCGTCCGCCGGCACCGGGGTCGCGATGGCCAGGCACAGAAGGACGGTGACGAGGAAGGAAGGACCCGGTTTCATGGCGAGGCTCCGGGGGCGACGACGCCCGGGTTGATCGGCTCGACGCGGTCGTACTGCATCGGCACGTGGCACCCGGGAGCGCAGCCGCCTCCCGTCGCCGTCGGCTCGAAGCCGATCGGGAGTGCCCACGAAGATCCTTCGAACGGCACCGATTCGGCGATATGGGACGGGAGATCGCTGCCGTGGATCTCGTGGCACGTGCGACACGTCCGCCCCTTCTTCTCCCGGTTCACGTGCAGGAAGTGCAGGTTCCGCTCACCGTCGCGGAAGTCGGTCAGGGTCGCCGTCCGCGGCTCCGTCACCAGCGCCGATTCGTGGCACTCGAAGCAGAGTGCGTAGTTGGTGAGATCGAAGGACGCGTAGAAGGACGGCTCGAACTGCTCCCGGAGGAGACGGGTCTGACGCGCGCCGTGCACGTTGTGACACGCGGTGCACTGACCGGACTCGACGGGGCCGTGCTTGAAAGCGCGATCCCGAATGCTCGGCGTCATGTCGGGAATCACGCGGCCGTCCCGCGCCGTGACCGGCTGGTCGTGACACTGGAGGCACAGCACGTCCTGGCGATCCTTCAGCAGCAGGGGGCGGTCCGAGGCGTGGGCGTCGTGGCAGTTCGCACACTGGTCACGCAGCGAGACGGCCCCGTGCGGCGTCGATGCCCCGGCGACCATGGCCTCGATCTCGGCGTGGCAGGAAAAGCACGTCTGGTCCACGGCGTCCGTCAGACCGTGGGGATGATCCGATCCGTGGGGATCATGGCAGCTCTGACACTGTTCGGTGACGGGGGCATGCACGAAACGCGCCGTCGCCATCGCGTCGACCGTCTCTTCGTGACACATGCGGCAGTGACGCGGTCCCTCGCCGCCACGCAAGAGCCCGGGGAAGTCGGATTCGTGCGGGTCGTGACAGGCCACGCAAGCGCCCGCGGCAAAGGGACCGTGCGGAACCGCCGGCGTCTCCGGACGGTGGCATCCGGCGCAGATCGTCGCGACGGACGGCGATCGGAGCAGCGACACGTTCTCCGATGCGTGCGCATCGTGACACTCCAGACACGCCACGTCGGTCGCGCCGTGCTGATACACGCGGTGCCCGATCGTCTCCTCGTGACAGAACGTGCATCCGGCCGACCCGGGTCGCTTGACCGGAAACACGTGGTCTCCCTGATCTTCCTGGTGGCAGACCGAGCATGGTTCGGCGGCGTGGAGGACGCCGTGCACGAAGCGCGCCGACCGGAAGTCGGCGTGGCAGCCACCGCTGCTGCAGCTCGTTCCCGCGGGGAGCGGCCCGTCGGGTCGCGTCGGCAACACGGCGCGAACGGCGGGCGTGACCTGGCGGTCGACCCTGGTCTCCGGGGGCGGGCCGGCGGGCTCCTCCGAGCAGCCGGCGAGCATCGTCGGGATCAGCAGGAGCGCAGCCACCCCGCGGGACGAACGCCATCGCGTCGCCGTCGTCGTGTTCCGCGCGGTGGGCAGGCAGTCCGTCATCTACAGGTCGCTCCACAGGACGCCGAGGCCCGCCAGCACGATGAGCACGACGAGGGTGATTCCGATCGCCATCGCCGCGAACCCGAGCACGACCGCCGCCTTCCGCTGCCAGCGTGGTGGCGGGGGGACCCGCAGTCCGTCGAGCCGACCGGCCGCCACCAGCCGCTCGTAGTGCTCGGGCCGCTCGTGCTTCAACTCTTCCTCCGAGAGCGATCCCGTGAAGATGACGTCATCCACCGGGAATTTCTCCAGGCGAAGGTGCGCGTTGAAGAAGTGAATCGTAAAGATGAATCCGAGCGCGAGCAACGCCTCGTACCCGTGGATGACCATAGCCACGTTGAAGATCCAACCCGGGAGGAACGAGGCGAAGAACTCCGGAAACCACAACAGCAATCCGGAGCCTCCGATGATGAGCGAGCCCCCGATCTCCGCCCAGTAGTCGAATTTCTCCCAGTACGTCCACCGGTCGAACGCCGGCATGCGGCCCCCCCGCAGGAACCAGCGGAACATGCCGACGCAGTCACGCACGTCCTTGAGCCGCGGCAGCATCGAGTCCGGACCGAGGAGCCAGGTGCGGTACCACGGTCCCGGGGCCGCGCGGACGGACCGCGCGAGGCCGACGAAATGGATCGCGAAGTTGACCATCAGCAACACCGCGAGGCAGCGATGCCACACGCCGGCCTGCCCGACGCCTCCCAACGCCGCCGCCAGCGACTTCGCCCAGGGCGCTTCCGAGAACAGGAGCGGAAGACCGGTGAGCACGAGGCCGAAGAAGGTGAGGATCACCAGGAGGTGGTTGACGCGGTTGAGCAACGTGAAGCGGCGAATCGACCGGGAGCGATCGGGACGGGCGGGTACGCCGTATCGCGCCCGCTCGATCAGACGCCGGATGAACCACAGCAGCGAGTGCAGGCCGAAGAAGCCGAGGGCCGCGCTGATGACGATTATGAAATACCACCAGACCGCATACAGCACCGGATACCGCTCGCCATCGCGGTAGTCGGCGTGCGGGTCGAACAACGCGAAGCTCGCGTTCGCCTTCGGATGACAGGTGCGGCACGTCTGGACGAGGCCCTCCCCGTGCATGCGGGAGGCGGGATCGCTCCGCGGGAGGATGTCGTGCGCGCCGTGGCAGTCACTGCACCGGGCGGCCCGCGTGCCTCCCAGCTCGGTCACCTGGCCGTGGTAGCTCGAGCGGTACGTGCGGTAGAAGGACGCGCGGCGATCGCCGCTGAGCTCCGGACGATCGTGACAGTCGCCACACTCCGCCACGATGTCGAGGTGGTGCTCCGGCGTCGAGGCGTGCGTGATCCGGTGACCGGCGTGACAATCCGTGCAGACGGGGGCGTCTGCGTCACCGGCCTGCAGCGCCCGGCCGTGCACGCTCTCGGCGTACGCCTCGACGACACCGAGATGGCACGCGCCGCAGGTGCGCGGGATCTCCGTCCGCGCCGTCATCGCCAGCGGATCGCCGGCGCGTCGCACCTCGTGGTGCCCGTGGCAATCGGAGCACTTGGCGGCGATGGTCAGGCCGCCGGCCGACACCGCCTGGCCGTGCACGCTGTCCAGGTACGCGACGACGACGTCCTTCGGATCCGAGCCGTTGGTGGTGGGCAACGCGTGCTGCTGGTGGCAGTCCCCGCAGATCCGCACGACGTTCAGCGGGTGGACCGACGAACGGCGGTCATCGGGGGGCAGGATCTCGTGCGGCTGGTGACAGCTCTGGCAACGCGGCGCCTGCGGATCCTCCGCCGCCAGCACCTCGGCGTGCACGCTGACCGCGAACGCGGCCTGCTCCGCCGCATGGCAGGCCGCCCCACACGAGACGGCCGCGAGCGTCCGGGGGTGCGGCAGGACGACGGCATCCTGGTGACAATCGACGCACCGCACCTCGGCGTGCGGCCCGCCCGCGAGCGTCCCGCGCGCCACGAAGAGACCTGGTCGCGCGGCGGCCGGATCGGCATCGGCCGGCGGCTCCCCCGTGACCATCGCGTCGCGATCGAGCCGCGACAGCTCTCCGATGCGGGTCTGCCCGTGACAGTCCAGGCACGCGCGGTTCGCCGCTTCGACCTCCGGGGGTACCTGGGCCTCGGCCCGGTCGGTCACGATCGAGACCACCGCGACGAGGACGAAAGCGGTCCACCGCGTCACGCCCGCGGGTCGGCGTGGTCTCGTGGAGCGAATTGTGCCTTGTCGTTGCATCGTGTCGTGTCGTCCGTCAACCGTGGGTCAGTGACCGCCGAGCAGCCGCGATCCCATCGCGAAGAAGATCAGGAGGAGGAGGAGGGTCCCGATTCCGAAGGCAAAGAACCCCAGCGGATGCAGCACCCGCTTCCAGTGCGGCCACTCGTCACGCACCCGGACCGCATCGAGACGCCCCTCGGACTCGAGGCGGTCGAGCCACCGCTTCCGCTCGTGCAGCATCTCCGCCCGCGAGATGCGACCGGAAAAGATCACCGGATCCATGGGGAATTTCTCCGGACGGAAGTGCACGTTGAAGAAGTGGAAGGTGAAGATGAACCCCGCGGCGAGCAACGCTTCGTCGCTGTGCACGATGACGGCCACGTTGATGATCCAACCCGGGAGCACCTTCGTGAACGCCTCGGGGAACCACAGCACCAGGCCGCTGAGGCCGATGATCGCGACCCCCCAGAACACCGCGAAGTAGTCGAACTTTTCCCAGTATGTCCACTTGTCGAACTGCGGCCGGGGACCGCGTCCGAAGAACCACTTCTGGTGGGCCCACCAGTCCCGCACGTCGGTCAGGGTCGGTAGCGGCATCTCGGGGCTGAAGGCAACACGCCACGCCTGCCGGAGATCGAATCGCTTCGTCTCCGGGTTCCGGAAGCGGCTCCGGTGCCGCACCGCCGCGAGGGCGAGGCTCCCGAGGTGCAAAGCGAAGTAGATGAACGTGATGATCGCGCCCGCTCGGTGCAACGCGCCGGCAACCTCGAGACCACCCATGAAGTCGATCATCACCTGGGCCCATCCGGTGTCGAAGAACTTCAGCGGCATCCCGGTGGCAACGAGCAGCAGGAAGCTCGACACCACCAGGCCGTGCAGGAAACGCTCGAACGGCCGGAATCGGACGTACTGCTCGTCGTCACGGACGGCCCGCAGTTTCTGGTGCCGGAAGGCCCGTGGGTCGCGCAGATAGAGGGCGGATGATCGGGCGAGCCACAAGGCGGTGTGCACGCCGAAGAACGTGAACGTCCCGATGACGAGTGCGGTCATGACCACGAAGGTCCAGTAGAGCGCGGGGTAGTTCTCGCGATCGGTGTGGTCGGCGTGGGCGATGTACGCGGCGAAGTTCTCGCCCCCGTCGGGGTGACACTGCTGGCACGTCTCCACCCGGCGTTCTCCGACGAGGCGGCTCGCAGGATCGTCGAGCCCGACGATGTCGTGGTGCCCGTGACAGTCGTAGCACGCGGCGACCGCGGATCGGCCGAGGGCGATGGCTTTTCCGTGGAACGTCTCGCGGTAGCGGGCCAGCCGATCGGCGTGACACTGGCCACAACGCTCGTCACTGCGCAGCTTGAAGGCCGAGTCGGCGGGGTGGACGATCTCGTGGGCGCTGTGGCACGTCGCGCAGACGGGGCCCCGCTCGTCGCCGGCGGCCAGGAGCTGTCCGTGGATGCTCTCCTCGTAGATCCGTTCGACGCCGACGTGGCAGTGCCCGCACGTCGCGGGCACGTTGTCACGGTGAATCGTCGACATGGGATCCTCGGACGGGAGAATGCGGTGCGTGCCGTGGCAATCGTTGCACGACGGGGCGACGATGAGCCCCTTCTCGATCAGTCCCCGTCCGTGCATGCTGTCGATGTACTGCTGCGCCGCGAGCGGCTGGTGCACGCCGCCTTCCTCCATCATCCGGGGATTCGTGTGGCACTGCGCACACGTGAAGGGAAGCTGGAGCTTGTGCGTCCGCGACTGGACGTTCCGGCTCGAAAGCATGTCGTGAGTGCCGTGACAGTCGCTGCAGGTGGCCGCGTTTGCGTCCCCCCGATCCAGGCCGATCGCGTGGACGCTCGACCGATAGTCCCGCCACTCGGTCTCGTGACACGCATCGCACCGGGCCGGCTCGAGCCGAGCCGGATGGGGCAGCTCACTGCCGTCGAGGTGGCACGACACGCACGTCAGGCCGCCGTGGACGGACGTCCGGTACACGGCCGCGACATCGAGGTAGAGTCCGGGGCGTGTCGGCGGCCCCTCGTGGGCGACGCCCACCTCGTCGCTGACCATGAGCCGACGATCGGCCGGAGGCAGCGTGGCGATGTGCGGCTGGCCGTGGCAATCCAGACACGCCTGATTGGCGGCGGCCACCGGCGTCGGCCGGTCGGTTGGAGCAACGTCGATCTGACCCGCTGCCGGTGAGCCGGCAACGCCGCCAAGCAATGCGGCAGCCAACAGCGATCGAAGTCGCGCGCGTGCTCTCAATCGGGGTGACGTCCGTGGGGCTTCCACCTCATGCCGCGTCACTGTAGGACCACGCGTACCACGGTGAAGCAGGGAATCCGCCCCCCTTCGCGCTCCGGCGTCGCGCCTCCGCCCACGCCGGCTCCACCCGTTGGGGAACCGCGACGAGCGCGGACGCTGACCGCCGTCATCGCCATGCCGCGCGCGGTGCTTCCACGCGACATCGGGCGGCACTATGCTGTTTGGTGCACTCGCGAAGGGCCGCTGGTCGGTGCCGTCGCCCCGCAGGAGCCAACGATGAAACGAGCGGCGTCCTTCGTCCGCATGATCGGCGTCAGCAAGCTCGCGCTCCTCGGCGCCGCCCTGACGACCTCGGGCGTCCTCGCCGAGCTGCTCCTGGTTTTCGGCGAGCTGTTCGTCTTCGAGAGTCACCCCTACATCGGGATCGTGTCGTACGTCCTGCTGCCCGGGATGATCGTGCTCGGCCTCGTGATGATCCCGATCGGCATGGCCCTCCGGTTGCGGGCCGCCCGCGCCGGCTTCTCGTTTGCTGCGCTCGATCGGGTCGCCGAGAAACGCGGCGTGCACGTGGGCCACGCCGGCCAGGTGATCCTCACACTCTCGCTCGTCAACCTCGTCATCTTCGGGGTCATCGGCTACCGCGGCTTTCACTACACGGAGTCCGTGGAGTTCTGCGGCCAGGTCTGTCACGAGGTGATGCACCCCGAGTACACGGCGTACGCCCGGTCTCCGCACTCGCAGATCAGCTGTGTCGAGTGTCACATCGGTCCCGGCGCGGGTTGGTTCGTCAAATCGAAGCTCAGCGGCGCGCGGCAGCTCGTCGCGGTCGTGGCGGACACCTATTCGCGTCCGATCGAGACCCCGGTCCACAACCTCCGCCCGGCGCGGGAGGTGTGCGAGATCTGTCACCGACCGGAGATCTTCCACGGCAACCTCATCAAGGTCCTGGAGCAGTACGAGCCCGACGAGGACAACACCCGAACCTACACGGTGCTGAACATGCGTGTCGGCGGCGGGGACGACGCCGACCGCGTTGCCCACGGCATCCATTGGCACGTCAGCAACGAGCACGAGGTGCGTTACTACGCCACGGATCGCAAGCGCGAGGACATCGTCTGGATCGAGCAGACCTCGGCCGACGGCACCCGCCGCGTCTGGACCGATCCCGACCGCCCCGTGCCGCCGCCCGATCCCGCCGACCTGCGGGTCATGGACTGCGTGGACTGCCACAATCGACCCACGCACGTCTACCTGACCCCCGACGAGGCGCTCGACGCCGCCCTGGCCCACGGGCGGATCGACGCCGACATCCCTTGGATCAGAAAGCTCGCCTTCGAGCTGCTGACGATCCCCTACGCGTCGGCCGAGTCGGCCGCGGCCGGTCTCGCCGAGCTGCCGGCCGTCTACCGGGAGCGGTACCCCAACCACTGGACGACGCACGAGGCGTCCGTTCGGGACGCGGTGCCGCCGTTGCAGGACATCCACCGCAGCAACGTCTTCCCCGCGATGAACGTCCAGTGGAACACCTACAGCTCGCTCATCGGTCACGCGACCGAGCACACGCGGGCATGCTTCCGCTGCCACGACGGGAGGCTCCGCGACGAGACCGGCGCTCCGATCACGCTCGACTGCCGAAGCTGCCACTACATCCTCGCGAATCGCGAGGTCGCGCCGACGATCCTCGATCGGCTCGAAACGGACTGACGGCGCCGCCGGGGCGCGGCGTCGCAGCCCCCCTCTGAGCGACCAACGAAGACGTGACGACGCAGGCATGGAACATCCTCGGTGCCCCCCCCGGGATGGTGCACGGGGCATGCCAACTCTCGGAAGCGTCACTGCCGTCTGGGAGCGTGGAATCGCCCGCGCCGCGGGATCCGCCGCCGTGGTTCCCGCCCGCAGGAATCGCTCCGAGCGCTCACTCCCGGGGGCGGGACGGCTCCGGTGGCTCGACCGGAAGGAACACCGTGAACCGAGCGCCGCCACCGGGCTCGCTGGCGACGTCGATCCGGCCGCCCAGGTGCTCCACGAGGCTGTAGCTGATCGACAGACCGAGCCCGGTCCCCTCGCCGAGCGGCTTCGTGGTGAAGAACGGCTCGAAGACGCGACGGAGATGTTCGGGGGCGATGCCGGGGCCGTTGTCCTCGACGTCGATGATCCTCCACCCGTCCGAACGCCGGGTCGAGATCTCGAGCCGGGCGTTGGCGTGCCCCTCGAGCGCGTACGCTGCGTTGGTAACGAGGTTGACGAGCACCTGCTGCAACGCGTGCGGGCGGATGAGGACCTCCCCCACGTCCGCCGACAACCGCCGGACGACTTCGATGCGTTGGACCCGCGGATCGAACCGAACGAGGTCGACCGACTGGTCCACGACCTCGTTCAGGTCGACCCGCCGCCGGTCCTCGTCGCCGGGGTGGGCGAACTCGGTCATCTGCCGCACGATGCCGCTGATGCGGTCCACCTGGGTGCGGAGTTGGGCGAAGGTCTCCGGCGACATGCGTTCGGGCCGCCGTTCCAGGAGCTGGATGACGCTGTCCATGCTCGCCAGCGGGTTCGCGATCTCGTGGGCCACGCCCGCCGCCATCTGACCGAGCGCGGCCATCTTCTCGTGCTGCGCCAGCGTCTGCCGCTGCCGCTCGAGCTCCTCGTTCGCCTTGAACAAGGCGTGCTCCGCGCGTTCGCGGACGCTGATGTCGCGAACCAGGCCGGTAAACAGCCGCTCCCCGTCGATCACGACCTCGCTCACCGCCAGCTCCAGCGGCACGATGCTCCCGTCGCGTCGCCGACCGTCGACACGACGCCCGATGCCGATGATCCGCGCCTCCCCCGTGCGCAGGTAGCGATCGAGATACATCCCGTGGTTCGCCCGGTCCGGCTCGTTCATCAGCATCCGGACGTCTTCGCCGATCAGCTCCGGCGGCGAATACCCGAAGATGCGCTCGGCCGCGGGATTGACCGAACGCATGACGCCGGCTTCGTCGATCGTGATGATCGCCTCCGCGGCGGTGTCGAGGATCGCGCGGGTGCGTTCGGCCGCCCCCCGCAAAGCGCGTTCGCGCTGCCGAAGCTGACGCGCGATGCGTCCGGTGAGCAACGCCGTGAGCGTCAGGATCCCAACCCACGCGGCCGCCCGCATCCAGTCGTCGCGGTCGACGGGCCACTGGTCCGTGGCGGCCAGGCCGGCCGCCACGAAGGCGACGGCGAGCGTGGTGGTGATGGACACGGCCGGCGCGGCCAGCAGCCGGCTCGCCACGATGATGTCCAAGACGAAGAGGCCGAGCACCGGGCTGTCGAGGCCACCCTGCCACACGGTGAGCAGGGTCAGCACGCCGAGGTCGACCACGATCATCATCCACGCCGCGACGCGCACGTCCCGAGCGCCGTCTCTTCGCCACGGGACGAGGTTGGTGAGCAGCACCACGACCCCGAGCGTCGCCGTCCGCACCCCCAGGTCACCCGCGCCGAAGCCGAGACCCGTCACGCCGGCCCAGAGCAGCAGGATGGCCGCGAATCCCCAGCGCAGACGGATGAACCACGCAAGCTCGTCGCGTGACTCGCCCTCCCGCGTCCCGGCCTCCGTCATCGTGCGGTCGCTCCCGTCGGTGGCGTGGCGTCTCTCTCCTCGACCGATCGCTCCAGGTCGAGCATCTTCATGCCGGGGACGTAGTCGGTGAGAACGATCTGCCGCACGCGATTCAACGCGCCGACCGTCTCGCTCATACGCTCGAGGGCGTCGTGGATGTGCCGCATCCGTTCCGAGCGCGTCGCCTCGTCGCCGGTCTGGCGATCCGCGAGCTCGAGCTGAAGATCGATGATCGAGATCACGTTGTTGAGCTCGTGGTTGAGAGTCCGGGCGACCTGGTGCATCGTCTCGATCTTCCGCGTTTCGTTTCGCTCGAGCCGGCGGGCGAGGTGATTGTACGCCGAGGCGAGCTCACCGAACTCGTCGCGACGACGGCTGCGAACGCGATGGTCGAAACGCCCGCGACCAAGCTCGCGACTCGCTTCGACCAGCTCCTCGACCGGCCGGACGACCATCGTCGCCGCCCGCAGCAGGACGATGATCGACGTGTTGATCACCAGCAGAAAGGCCAGGCCGAGGCCGAGGATGACCGACCGGAAGCGTCTCGTAAACGCTGCTTCGAGCCGGTTGGCCTCGGCCTGCTCGGAGAGGCTCAGCGTCACGAGCGTCTGACGCAGGCGGCGAGCGGCCTCGAAGGCGGCGGCCTCCGCCTCCTCCGAGGATGATCCGTGCATCCGGTCGATCGCGGTCGCGAGCTGCGTGATCGGCGGCGTCAGGCGGGAGTCCACGCGTGGCTGCACCTCCCGCCATTCGGCCCCCGCCCGCCGGAGCCGCGCGCCGGCCTCGGCCAGACGCGCCCGATCGGCTGCTTCCCCGCGACGCGTTGCGGTCAACGCGCTCTCGACGGCGGTCAGGGCGCCGCTGACGTCGACCGCGCGGGTCGCGTTGGCGAGCGTCCCGGCGCTGAGACGGGTCATGTCCCCCAGGAGATCGTTGAGCAGGCTGATGGCCACGATCGCGGCGATCAGGAGGAGCCCGACCAGCGAACCGTGCACGAGAAGGAGCTTGCGTCGCAGCATGCGGCCACTCCGCGGCGAGGCGAGAAGGCCCCGACGCCGATGGACTCCAACAAATACCGCGCCACGACCGCAGGACCCGTGCGGACCGGCCGCGTCACTCGTCCCCGGCCGATTCGGCCGGGGCTGGGAACGCGTCTCCCAGGCCTGGGAATCCTCACGCCGGGGGCGTGTCGGGCGGCGGGTCGGGGGGCGGGTCCGCTTCCGCCACCCCCGGGGGCTCTGCTTCCGGCGACTCGGCCTTCGGAATCTCCAGCTCTTCCAGCTTGCGGTACAGGCTCGAGATCCCGATGCCGAGATCGCGGGCCGTGGCCGTCTTGTCGAAGCGGTGACGACGCAGGCTGTAGATGATGTGCTGCCGCTCGAACTGCCGCAACGCCTCGCGAAGATCCTCGCCGCTGGCGTTGTCGTCCGCGTCTGTCTCGAAGGGGAGGTCCCCGACGTCGATCGCGCGATCCTCGGCGAAGATCACGGCACGCTCGATCACGTTCTGCAGCTCGCGCACGTTGCCACGCCACTCGTGACCGAGCAGCGCCCGCATGGCACCGTTCGTGATGCCGGACACGCGTTTGTTCATCTGGGTCGTGAACTTCTGGATGAAGTGCTGCGCGAGCAGCGGGATGTCGCTTCGCCGCTGCCGGAGCGGCGGCAGGTCGATCCGCACGACGTTCAGCCGGAAGAGCAGATCCTCCCGGAAGACGCCCTTCGTCACGAGCCGATCCAGGTCCTGGTTCGACGCGCCGATGACACGCACGTCGATCATCCGCGGGCTCGTGTCGCCTACCGGCACCACGACGCGCTCCTCGAGCACGCGGAGCAGCGACGTCTGGACGCCCGTCGGCAACGCCGACAGCTCGTCGAGGAAGAGCGTGCCGCCGTGCGCCGCCTCGAAGTAGCCGATCTTGTCGCGGATCGCCCCGGTGAAGGCGCCCTTGCGGTGACCGAAGAGCTCCGACTCGATGAGCGACTCGGGAATCGCCCCGCAGTTGACGGGCACGAACGCCTTCGAACGGGTGACGCCGCTGTAGTGGATCGCCCGCGCAAACAGCTCCTTGCCGGTGCCCGACTCGCCGATGATCAGGACGTTGCTCCTGACGGACGAGAGCTTCTCGGCGAGGTCGAAGAGGGAGAGCATGTTGGGCGATTCGCTGACGATGTCGTGGAAAGCGCTCCCCGCCGCGAGCTGCTCCGACACCACGCGGTGGGTTCGCCGCAGCTCGCCGACCTCGAGCGCCCGCTTGATCTTCAGCAGGAGGTCATCGAACTGCACCGGCTTCAGCAGGTAGTCCCACGCTCCCGCCCGCATCGCGGTCACCGCAGTGCCCACCGTGCCGAACGCCGTGATCATGATGACCGGCGTCTCCGGGATGACCTGCTTCAATCGCTCGAGGAGCTCCAGGCCGTCCATGACCGGCATCCGCACGTCGGACAGCACGAGATCCACGGGCCGCTCGAGCACGAAGCGGTGGGCCACCTCGCCGTCGGCCGCCTGGTGAACGTCGTAGCCCTCGTCTTCGAGCAGCCCGGCGAGCGACTCCCGCAGGACCTGCTCGTCTTCCACGATGAGGATGGAGTGACTCATGAACGGCGGCCCCCGGTCCGCCATCATACTGAGTCCGCCCCGGACCTCACCGATCTCACCGACCAGCCGCGACGTAGGGGCGATACTCCGGATACCACATTGCCTCGTCGACGGCGGACTCGATCTCGTCATCGGTGAAGCGGCGGCCGAGCTTGAGCTGTCGCGCCTCCCGCACCACGGCGACGGCCACCGTGCGCGACACCGCCCGCAGCTCGCGTTGATCGGGGTACAACGCCCCCGTGTCGAACCGCTCGCGATCGACACACGACGCGAGCGCGTGGGCCGCGGCGAGGAACATCGAGTCGGTCACCTGCCGCGCCTCGGCGACGATCACCCCCAGACCCACGCCCGGGAAGACGAACACGTTGTTTCCCTGGCCCACCTGGATCGTGCGTCCGTCGTAGGACACCGGATCGAACGGACTTCCCGTGGCGACGAGGGCCCGACCGTCGGTCCACGCGATCACCTCGGCCGGCGTGCACTCGGTCTTCGAGGTGGGGTTGGAGAAGGGCAGGACGATCGGGTGCTCCACGTGACGTGCCATCGCCCGGATCACGTCCTCGGTGAAGGCGCCCGGCGAGGCCGCCGTGCCCACGAGAATCGTCGGCTTCACGGCGTTGATCACGTCCAGCAGACCGAACGGGCCGGTTCCCCGCAGGCCGTACACGGCCAGGTCCGACGCGGCGAGCGCGAGATCTCGTTTGTATTCCTCACGCATCGCCCGTCCCTCGAAGAGCAGCCCGTTGCTGTCGAGGTAGATCTGGGCGCGTCGCAGCGTGTCGTCGTCGGCCCCGTCCTGCTCGATCGCCGCCCGGACGAGCCGCCCGATGCCGACCGCGGCCGCGCCCGCGCCGAGGTAGACGATGCGTTGCTCCCGCATCCGGCCGCCCCGGTGACGCAGCGCGGTGAGCATGCCGGCCAGACCGACCGCCGCCGTCCCCTGGATGTCGTCGTTGAAGCTGGTCGTTCGCAGCCGGTACTGATCGAGGATGTCGATCGCCGTGTCCTTGTGAAAATCCTCCCACTGGAGCACGGCATGGGGGAAGACCTCCCCGACCGCTTCGACGAACGCCTCGATGAACGCCTCGTAGGGAGCCCCCCGCATCCGCCGGTGCCGCCAGCCGATGTAATACGGATCGTGACGCAACGCCGCATTGTCGGTGCCGACGTCGAGGCTGATCGCCAGTGACTGGGCGGGTCGGATGCCGGCGGCAGCCGTGTACAAGGCGAGCTTGCCCACCGGGATCCCCATTCCGCCGGCGCCCTGGTCGCCGAGCCCGAGGATCCGCTCGTTGTCGGTCGCGACGATGAGCCGGACGTCTTCCACCGGCGCGTTGCGAAGCACCTCGGGAATCCGCTCGACGTCGTCGGGCGTGATCCACACGCCCCGGGGCCGCCGGACGATGTGGCTGTACCGCTGACACGCCAGGCCGACAGTGGGCGTGTACACGATCGGCATGAGCTCGGGCAGATGCTCCAGCAGCAGCCGGTAGAACAGCGTCTCGTTTCGGTCCTGGAGCGACGCGAGGCCGATGTACTGCTCCAGCGGATCGCGTTTCGCACGCACCTGCTCGAGCGCCAGCTCGACCTGCTGCTCGATCGTGGCCTGCCGAGGCGGCAGCAGCCCCCGGAGACCGAACCGGGCGCGTTCCTCCGGGGTGAACGCACCGTCCTTGTTGAGGGCGGAGTCGTGAAGGAGATCAACGCCGTATTCGTCGACCGGCAGCGGGTTCTTCGCACTCCGAGGCATCGATGGGCACAACGTGGTCATGGGAGTCTCCGATCTGGCGGGGCGCGCGGCCACCCCGCAACCGGAATCGCAGCACGATTCGTGCCAAGGCGATGCAATCGGGACCTTCCCGGCGGGGCCCCCGACGCGATCGGGTCCGGTTCCCCGCCGTGGTACGCTGAACCGGAGGATCCTGCCGTGTCTGCACCCGCTCTGCTCGCGTCGTTGGTCGCCGCCGCCGGTTCGGCTCCGTACGCCGCCTCCCCCCCAACGCCGGGCCCCAACATCGTGATCATGTTCGTCGACGATCTGGGGTACGGGGACATCGGCGTCTACGGCGGCTCGCACCCGACGCCGCACCTCGACCGGATGGCCGCCGACGGCCTGCGGTTCACCGATTTCTACGTCGCGCAGCCGGTGTGCTCGGCGTCCCGGGCGGCGCTCCTCACCGGGTGCTACCCGAACCGGCTGGGCTTCCACGGCGCGCTGGGTCCGGGGGCAAGGCACGGCCTCGATCCCGGGGAGACGACGCTGGCCGAGGTGTGCCGCTCCCGCGGCTACGCGACGGCCGCGTTCGGGAAGTGGCACCTCGGGCACCACCCGCCGTTCCTGCCCGTCCACCACGGCTTCGACGAGTTCTACGGCATTCCCTATTCCAACGACATGTGGCCGCTGCACCCCGACTCCGTCGATCTCCCGGCCGGGGCGGCGAAGCGGAAGCGCGGGTATCCCGATCTCACGATGATCGAAGGCGACGCGATCGTCGATCCCGTCGTCACCCCCGACGATCAGAGGCGGTTCACGACCGAGCTGACCGAGCGGGCCGTCCGCTTCATCGATGCCCACCACGACGAACCGTTCTTCCTGTACGTCGCCCACCCGATGCCGCACGTACCCCTGTTCGTCTCGGATCGCTTCGCGGCGACCGCCGCGACCGATCTGTACCGGGCGGTGGTGCGGGAGCTCGACTGGTCGATGGGCGCGGTCCTCGCCGCGCTCGATCGCCACGACCTCGCCGAAGAGACGCTCGTCATCTTCACGTCCGACAACGGGCCGTGGCTCAGCTACGGGAACCACGGCGGGGTCACCGGCCCGCTGCGCGAAGGCAAGGGCACGACCTTCGAAGGCGGGGTTCGGGTGCCGTGTGTGATGCGGTGGACCGGGACGATCGCCCCCGGGCGGGTGTGCCGACTGCCGATGATGACCATCGATATCCTCCCGACCGTCGCGCGGTTGATCGGCGCGGACCTGCCGGCCCGCCCGATCGACGGGCGGGACGCGTCGGCGTTGCTGCTGGATCGGCCCGGCGCCGCCTCGCCCCAGCCGGCGTACTTCTTCTACTACCACCGCAACCACCTCGAAGCGATGCGGGCCGGCCGCTGGAAGCTGCACTTCCCGCACGGTTTCCGCTCGATGGAGGGACGCGCCGCGGGCAGCGGGGGGCGTCCGGGGAAGTACGACTACGACCGCCGCACGGGCTTGGAGCTCTACGACCTGGAGAGCGACGTCGGCGAGTCACGCGACGTCGCGGCGGAATACCCGGACGTCGTCGCGTTGCTGCTCGAGCTGGCCGAGGTCATGCGGGGCGACCTCGGTGACAGGCTGACCGAGCGGGCCGCGACCGGCGCGCGTGAGCCCGCGCGGCTCGAAACGGAGGCTGCCCCGTGAAGAAGCTCATGCTGACGACCATCGCCGCCCCGCTGCTCACGATGGCGGCCGCGACGCCCTGCGTTGCGACGGCGCCTGCCGCACGGCCGAACATCATCTTCATCTACGCCGATGACCACGCGACGCAGGCGGTGGGGGCCTACGGCTCGCGGATCAACCGGACGCCCAACATCGACCGCCTCGCGCGACAGGGCGTCGTGTTCGACAACTCCCTGGTCACGAACGGCATCTGCGCGCCGTGTCGCGCCGTGGTTCTGACTGGCCAGCACAGCCACCGCAACGGCGTCCTCACGAACGCGGAGATCTTCGACGGCGAGCAGATGACGTTCCCGAAGCTCCTCCGGGACGCCGGCTACCAGACCGCGCTCATCGGCAAATGGCATCTCAAGTCCGACCCGACGGGGTTCGACCACTGGGAGGTCCTGCTCGGTCAGGGCCCGTACTACAACCCGCGGCTCGACACGCCGGGCGGCCTCGTCAAGCACGAGGGGTACACGACCGAGATCATCACGGACCGCGCCATGGACTGGCTGCGCGAGGGTCGCGACGCCGACCGCCCGTTCCTCCTCATGATGCAGCACAAGGCGCCGCACCGGAACTGGCAGCCGGGTCCCGATCAGCTCACGCTCTACGACGACGTCGAGATTCCCGAGCCGCCAACGCTCTTCGACGATTACGCCGGACGCGCCAGCGGCGCCAAGACCCAGGAGATGACGATCGCCGGGCACATGTTCCCGAGCGACCTCAAGCTGGAGACGCCGCGGGGTCTGACGGAGACGCAGCTCGCCCGGTGGCGGGCGGCGTACGACCCGAAGAACGCCGCGTACGAGGCCGCCGGCCTGACGGGGCGTGCGCTGGTCGAGTGGCGATACCAGCGGTACATCAAGGACTACCTGCGGACGATCGCCGCGATCGACGACTCGGTCGGCACCGTCCTCGACTGGCTCGACGCGGCGGGTCTCGCCGAGGAGACGGTCGTGATCTACTCCTCCGACCAGGGGTTCTACCTGGGCGAGCACGGGTGGTACGACAAACGCTGGATGTACGAAGAGTCGCTGCGGTCGCCGCTGCTGGTGCGCTGGCCGGCGTCCGTGCCCGCCGGTGTCCGCCGGGCGGAGCTCGTCCAGAACCTCGACTTCGCGCCGACGATGCTCGACCTGGCCGGTGTCACGCCGCCGCCGGTCATGCAGGGCCGGAGCCTCGTGCCGCTGCTCACCGGCGCCGGGACACCGCCGGCCCCGTGGCGGGAGTCCGTCTACTACCACTACTACGAGTTTCCCGGCGTGCACGCGGTCCCCCGCCACTACGGCGTCCGCACCGATCGCCACAAGCTCATTCACTACTACCAGCTCGGCGAGTGGGAGCTCTTCGATCTCGTCGCCGATCCGCAGGAGATGCACTCCGTTTACGGCGATCCGGCGTACACCGACGTGCGGGCCCGGCTGGAACGGGAGCTGACGCGTCTGCAGGAGCAGTACGGCGACACGCACCCCACCGCCCCCGTCGCGAAGATCCTCGAGCAGACGATGCGTCCGCATCCGGATCTGCCCGGGTACGAGCTCGTCTGGCACGACGAGTTCAACGGCCGCCGGCTGGATGCGACCAAGTGGAATCACTCACGGCTCGGCCCCCGCCGGAACGCCGTCAACGTGCCCGAGGCCGTGCGGCTCGACCGCAAGGGGCACCTGGAGATCACGACTTCGCGGCACCAACGCGCCGACGGCACGACCGAGCACCGCACCGCGATGCTCGACACGCAAGGGTTGTTCGCGACGACGTACGGGTACTTCGAAGCACGCATCCGGCTCCAGACCCAGGTCGGCCACTGGTCCGCGTTCTGGCTCCAGACGCCGACGATGGGCGACCCGCTCGGCGATCCCGCCCGCGCCGGAGCCGAGATCGACATCATGGAGTACCTCACGAACGACCACCACCGCGGCCACGTGCAGCACACGCTGCACTGGGACGGGTACGGGGACGACCACCGCTCCGCCCACTCCCGCGTCCGGGTGCCCGGCATCGAGTCCGGCTTCCACACGTTCGGGTTGGAGTGGACCGACGACGCGTACGTGTTCTACGTCGACGGCGTCGAGACGTGGCGCACGAGCGAGGCGATCTCCGCCCGCGATCAGTACCTGCTGCTCAGCCTCGAGGTCGGTCCGTGGGCCGGTGACATCGCGGACGCCACGCTGCCCGACTCGATCCTCGTCGACTACGTCCGGGTCTACCGGAAGTCGTCGCCGTGAGTGGGCGGGGCCTGATCGCGTCCGTGATCGGCGGCATGATCGCGTTGGCGTCATCGGTCACCGCGGCCCCGCCGTCCATCACGCTCGAGCGCGCCGTCGACCCGGAGACGGGCACCGAGATTCGTTTCGGGGCCCTTCGCGTCTACGAGAACCGCGACGCGGCCGCGGGGCGAAAGATCGATCTCGCCGTCGTCGTGCTGCCCGCGACGGGCCCGGACCCCCGACCCGATCCGCTCTTCGTCCTCGCCGGGGGGCCGGGTCTCGGCGCCGCGGCCAACTACCGCGGCCATCTCCAGTCGCCGTTTCGGCGTGACCGCGACATCGTGCTCGTCAGCCAACGCGGCACTCGCGGCTCGGCGAACCTGGAGTGCGTGGTTCCCGGCGACGACGACGATTTGCAGAGCTACCTGGATCCGCTCTTCGATCCTGACGTCTTTCGGGCGTGCCTCGAGACGCTGGAGACGAAGGCGGATCTGCGGATGTACTCGACGCCGATCGCGATGGACGATCTCGACGACGTGCGGGCGGCGCTCGGCTACGAGCAGATCAACCTCTGGGGCGGGTCGTACGGAACCCGCGCCGCGCTGGTCTACTTGCGTCGTCACGGCGCCCACGCCCGCACGGCCATCCTCAACGGCGTCGCGCCGATCGCCTTCACCAACCCGCTCTTCCACGCCCGCTCCGCCCAACGCGCGGTCGAGCTGGTCTTCGAGGAGTGCGCGGCCGACCCCGAGTGCCACGACGTTTTTCCGATGCTGCCGCAGGAGTTCGAGGCGGTGCTCGCGCGACTGGCGGACCGGGACGCGCTCGTGACGGTGACCCACCCCGCGACCGGCGTCCGTGAGCAGGTCGCGTTGTCCCGGAAGGCCTTCGAGTCGGGACTCCGGTTCATCATGTACCTGAACAGCCGCGAGGTGCCGCTGCTCATCCACCAGGCGTTTCTCGGCGACCACGCGCCGTTCGCCCAACGCGCGATCGAACGCGCCCGTTCGCTGCGGGGGGCGGTGTCCTTCGGGATGCTGCTGTGCGTGACGTGCGCCGAGGACGTCGACCGGATCGACCCGGCCGCCATCGCCCGCGCGACGGACGGCACCTACATCGGGCCGGAGCGGGTGTTGCGGCAGAAGGAGCTCTGCTCGTTCTGGCCGCGTTCGATCCTGCCCGCGAACTACGGCGAACCCGTCCGCTCGACCGTGCCGGTGCTCCTGCTGTCGGGCACGCTCGACCCCGTCACGCCGCCCCGCTGGGGCGAGGAGGCCGCCCGCCATCTCCCGAACGCCCGCCACCTGGTCGTGCCGGGGGCCCATGGCGTCGGCGGCCCGTGCCTCACCCGGATCTCCCTGGCCTTCCTTGAGCAGGGATCGGTCGACGATCTGGACACGTCCTGCGTGGAGGACGTGACGCTCGGCCGCTTCCGGCTGCCACCTCGCTAACATCGCCGCACGTTCCCGTCCTCAACCCCGTCGCGAGAGACGACATGACCATGCTCGCCACCAACACCGCCTTCCGCGCCCTGCCCTTCATGGGCGTCATCCGCGTCAACGTCGAAGCCATGAAGCACGGCTTCTCGATGGGCCATCCCGACTGGGTCAACCTCGGGCAGGGCCAGCCGGAGGTCGGGACGCTCGACGGGGCGCCGCCGCGTCTGGACACGCTGACGATCGACCCCGCCGATCACGCCTACGGCGCCGTGGAAGGCGTGCCCGAGCTGCGGGAGGCGATCGCCGCGCACTACAACCGCCTCTACCGGCAGGGCAAGGCCTCGCAGTACACGGCGGAGAACGTCGCGGTCGCCGCGGGAGGCCGGCTGGCGCTTTCCCGCTGCGGCGCCGCGCTCGAGACGATTCGCCTCGGGTACTTCACGCCGGACTACACGGCGTACGAGGATCTGCTGACGACCTTTCACCGCATCCGCCCGACGTGGATCGAACTGACGCCGGAGCAGGGCTTCCGCATCACGCCCGAGGCGCTCGAGAAGAGGGTGGTGGAGGAGGGGATCGACGCCCTTCTGATCTCGAACCCCTGTAACCCCACCGGCGTCGTCATCCAGGGACCGGAGCTCGCCGCGTGGGTCGACCTCGCCCGACGCCGGAGCTGCACGCTGCTGATGGACGAGTTCTACTCGCATTACGTCTACAGCAACGACGCGGATGGCCCGGGCGCGCCGGTGAGCGCGGCCGCCTTCGTCGAGGACGTCGAGGCCGACCCCGTCGTGATCGTCGACGGTCTCACGAAGTGCTACCGCTACCCGGGCTGGCGGATGGGCTGGGTGGTCGCGCCCACCGGCGTCATCCGCTCCCTCACCGCCGCCGGCAGCTTCCTCGACGGCGGCTCCTGCCGGCCGATGCAGCGGGCCGCGATCGAGGTGCTGGAGCCGGGGCGCTCCGACCAGGAGACCAACGCGGTCCGCGACGCGTTCGCGGCCAAGCAGCGAACGACGCTCGAGCGTCTCGGCGGGCTGGGAGTCGAATTCCCCGGGAATCCCCGCGGCACGTTCTACGCGTTCGGCAGCATCCGGAACCTGCCCGCGCCCTTCAACGACGGCGAGCGGTTCATGAACGAAGCGTTCAAGCACCAGGTGCTGACGGTGCCGGGGGAGTACTTCGACGTCAACCCCAACCGCAGCCGGACGAGCGCGTCGCCGCTTGCGGGCTTCGTGCGTTTTTCGTTCGGACCGTCGGCGGCGGATCTGGATCGGGGGCTGACGCGGCTGGAGACGATGCTGGGAGGGTGACGGACGCGGATGCGGACGCGGACATCATGACCACGCCGATCGACGCGCTTTCCCGGAGTCCGCGTCCCGTGTCCGGGTCCAATTCCACTTCGCCTTCCATTCACACTCACATTCACATTCCAAATCCCATTCTCCACCAACCGCGCAAACACGCCGGTGACCTCCGGACGCCCTGTGCTTCCACGGGCGGCGTCCTGCCGCCCTCGGCCTCACCAAACCGCACGCTGAACGCTGCGTCGTCCGGCGACGAACCGACCCACGCTCGATCCGCCGCATCCTGCGGCGAAGCACAAACCGGCCCGCACGCCCAAATACACCGCCCGCATCCTGCGGGCTAGCGTTTGGATGGTTCAGCGTGGGCTCGGACTATTTTTCGCACCGCCTCCGGCGGGTGCAGGCTGCCCGGGGACCGGCGGCGTCCATGCCGCCTCGTGCAGGTTGGGTCGGACGTTGTCTTACGTCTCCGTGCCCGTGTCCTTGCTCTTACCGGAGGCCCCAGGACACGTACTTCACATCGACGTACTCGTGCATCACGTGCTTGCCGCCTTCCCGACCGAAGCCCGACTGCTTCATACCGCCGAAGGGCGCCTGAGCCGTGGACGGCGCGCCGTCGTTGGCCCCGATGATGCCGTATTCCAACGCCTCCGCCACCCGCATCAACCGACTTGCATCGCGGGTGTAGAAATATGCCGCGAGACCAAAGGGCGAGTTGTTGGCCCACTCGATGACTTCCGTCTCATCGCGGAACGAACGCACCGGCGCAACCGGACCGAACGTCTCTTCGCGATTGACCAGCATCTCCGAGGTGAACCCCTCGAGGATCGTCGGCGCGTAGAAACGCGGCGACAGACCGTCGATCGTCACACGGGCGCCACCCGTGCGAACGGTCGCGCCGCCGGCCCGGGCGTCCTCGACGTGCTGCTCGACCTTCTCGACCGCCGCGTCGTTGATGAGCGGGCCGATGCTGACGGCCTCGTCCAGGCCATTGCCGACCTGCATCGATGCCACCTCGGCGTCGAGGCGGGCGACGAACTCGTCGTAGACGCCCGCCTGAACGAAGAAGCGATTCGCACAGATGCACGTCTGTCCGGCGTTGCGGAACTTGGTCGCGACGGCGCCCGCGACGGCGGCGCTCACATCGGCGTCATCGAAGACGATGAACGGCGCGTGCCCACCCAGCTCGAGTGACAGACGGGTGACGTTCTCGGCCGCCTTCCGCATGAGGAGCTTCCCGACTCCGGTCGAGCCGGTGAACGACAGCTTGCGGACCGCCGGGTTGCCGAGCAGCTCGTCCCCGATCGACGGGGGATCACCCGCAAGGATGTTCACCACGCCGTTGGGAATGCCGGCCTCGATCGCCAGCGCGCCCACCGCGAGCGCCGACAGGGGCGTTTCCTCGGCCGGCTTCACCACCATCGTGCAGCCGGCCGCGAGCGCGGGGCCGAGCTTGCGGGTGATCATCGCGGTCGGAAAGTTCCACGGCGTGATGGCGGCGGTGACGCCGACCGGCATGCGCAGGACGAGGATGCGTTTGTCCGACGACGACGCCGGAATGATCTCGCCCTCGAGCCGGCGTCCCTCCTCGGCCGCCCAGTCGAGGAACGACGTGGCGTAGGAGATCTCACCCCGCGCCTCGACCAAGGGCTTGCCCTGCTCGAGCGTCATGAGGCGGGCCAGTCGCTCCTGATCGCGATTCATCAGTCGGGACAGCTCGTGCAGCAGCCTCGCCCGGTCCCCCGCCGGCGTCGCACGCCACGACGGCAACGCCCCGGCCGCCGCAGCAACGGCCGCGTTCGCATCGGCCCCACCGGCCTTTGCCACGGAAGCGACGACCTCGTCCGTGGCCGGATTGCGGACGTCGAAGCGGTGTCCGCCGATCGCGTCCACCGATGCGCCGCCGATCAGACAACGCGTTTCGATTCGATCCATCGTCTGCATCGATGCTCCCAGCGAGAGTTGTTGGCATCCGGCGTCGACCGGACGCACAAATGTCGTACTCTAATCGAGGCTTGTCCGCGGCCGCCGCTCATGCACGATCTCATCGCCTGCCTCATCACGATCCAGCGTCTCAAGCAGACCCCACGCCGCGGCTGGGAACGGGCGGGCGTCGTCGGACCGGAGTCGGTCGCCGAGCACAGCTTCGGTGTCGGCGTGATCGCCGCTCTGCTGGCCCGGCACGGCGACGAGGACGTTGGTCGTTGCGTGGAGTTGGCGTTGATCCACGACCTGGCCGAGTCGCTCGTCGGTGACATCACGCCGCACGACGGAATCTCCCGCGACGAGAAGTACGCGGCGGAAGCCGAGGCGATCGCCGAGCTGGCGGCTCGCGCGGGAGATCCTGGCCTTGTCGCGGGTTGGCGCGAGTACACGGACGGGGTGACCGCCGAGGCGCGGCTGGTGCGAGATGCCAACCAGATCGAGATGGTGCTGCAGGCACTCGTGTACGAGCGGGACGACGCGGCGCCCGCGGACACGCTCGATGCCTTTTGGCGCTCCGCGACGGAGCGGGTGGAGACGGACATTGGACGCCGGCTGCTGGCGGCGCTGCGAGACGCGCGTTGAGCGTCTTCGATTCGTCAACCGATTTCTCCCACGCCACGGCGGTCCATCTGCGCTCTCAGAACGTCGGCGGCGTGCAGACGCTCACGATTTCGCAGACCTGCGCGGATTGATTGCGAAATCGGTGGGGCAACCGACTGGGAAAGTAGTACGACTCACCGGGCCCGAGCTTGCGAACCTGCCTTCCGACGGTCACTTCCACCGTTCCGCGGACCACGACGCCCGCCTCCTCGCCGTCGTGTGCCAGCATGACCTCGCCGGTGTCCGCGCCGGGTTCATAGCACTCGTGGAGCACCTGGAGCGACCGGCCCTCCAGACGCGGACCGACCTGACGGATCAGGATTTCTCCGGCCCGGATCGTCGGCATCTCCTCCCGCGTGTAGAACATCTTGGCCCCGACATCGATGTCGGGGCTGAAGAAGTCCGGGAGCGAGAGCGGGAAGCCCGCGATGACTTTCTTGATCGAGGCGATGGTCGGGCTCACCCGATTCTGCTCGATCAGCGAAATCGTCCCATTCGTGACCCCGGCCCGTTTGGCAAGCTCGCGCTGGGACACGCCGTAGAGCTTGCGGAGCGCCCGGAGTCGCCGACCGACGTCGATGGTGCTGGCTTCGCTCGTGGCGTCGCCGGGGCCAGCGGGCTTGCGAGTCACGGCCATGTGTCTATTATATCAAACATCAGAGGATCGGAAGGCTTCTCATTGGGCCGAAAATGGGGTTTTTGCCTGATGGCTCAAACCTCCGTTGAAGCAATTTATAATCATGGCGGTGCCCAGCGGCACCGGGAGGCGCGGAAACATGGCCAGCAGCGAATCACTGCGAACGCGGCGAGCGGCGGTGGTGGCAAAGGCGGTTCCACAGGTCACGACGGCAACCGTCGCCTCTGCCCGCGACGCCATGCTCGTCGATCTCGACGGCCGCACGGTGATCGACTTTGCCGGCGGCATCGGCGTGATGAACGTCGGTCATGGCAACAAGGCGGTCGTCGCGGCGATCCAGGACCAGGCCGACCGCCTGCTCCACACATGCATTCACGTCGCGACGTACGAACCCTATGTCGCTCTCTGCGAGAAGCTCGTCGAGCTCTTTCCCCACGGACGAAAGACGAAGGCCCTCTTGCTCAATTCCGGGGCCGAGGCAGTCGAGAACGCCATCAAGATCGCCCGTCAGGCCACGGCCCGACCAGCGGTGCTGTGCTTCTCGGAGGGCTTCCACGGCCGCACTCTTCTCTGCGCCTCGCTGACCAGCAAGACGGGCTACAAACGCGGTTGCGGTCCGTTCGCACCGGAGATCTACCGTTTGCCGTTTCCGAGCCACGAACGCTTCGGCGACGGGCTGGAGCTGGACGCGTTCGTCCAACGCGAGCTCGACCGGCTGCAGGAGGCATTCACGACAACCGTGTCGGCGCTCGACGTCGCCGCGATCATCATCGAGGTGATCCAGGGTGAGGGGGGCTTCGTGACTGCCCCGGCGGCGTACCTGCGCGGTCTCCGGAAGATCTGCGACGAGCACGGCATCATGCTCATCTTCGACGAAGTGCAGTCGGGATTCTGCCGGACCGGACGTTGGGCCGCGTACCAGCACTTCGATGTTCTCCCCGATCTCTCGACGTGGGCCAAGTCAATGGGCGGCGGCATGCCGATTTCAGCGGTGCTGGGCCGGGCGGAAGTGGTCGACATGGCGGCGCCCGGCACGCTGGGCGGCACCTTCGGGGGAAACCCGGTCTCGTGCGCCGCCGCGCTCGCGACGATCAGCGAGATGGAACGACTGTCGCTCAACGACCGCGCCGAGCATATCGGTCGGCGGATTCGCGAGCGGTTCGAAGCGTTGCAACGCAAGCTCCCGGCGATCTCCGACGTCCGCGGGCTCGGCGCCATGATGGCGGTTGAGCTGCGGACGCCGAGGGGAGCCCCCGCGACGGATCTGGTGCGGGAGGTGGTCAGCGCTTGTGTCGAACGCGGCGTGCTGGTGATCGCGGCCGGACCGTATGCGAACATCCTGCGGATACTCTGTCCCCTCGTGATCGAAGACGAGCTTCTCGACAAGGGCCTGGACATCGTCGAGGGTGAGCTGGTGCGATGCGCCGCGACAGCTGGCCCGACTCACTCCGCGGCGGCGCCCACCGGAGCCCGATCATGATCCCGTTCGCCATCGGCGGTCTTCAGCTCAATCTCTCGGGCCGCCACTCGAATCTCGACCACATATGCGACCGGATCGAGATGATGCTGTACCTGTACCCGTGGGTGCAGATGGTGGTCGTGAGTGAGCTCGCGACATTCGGGGGATGGACCGGGCACGCCCAACCGCTGCCCAGTGAAGCGGAAGAGCGTTACCGCACTCTTGCCCAGCGTCACCAGATCTGGCTGCTGCCGGGCTCGTTCTTCGAGCAGGCGGACGGCAGTGTCTACAACACGGCACCGGTGATCGATCCCCAGGGGAACGTCATCGCCCGCTACCGCAAGATGTTCCCGTTTCTGCCTTACGAGAGCGGCGTCGAGCCGGGCGCGGAGTTCTGCGTATTCGACGTGCCCGGCGTCGGACGCTTTGGCGTGAGCATCTGCTATGACATGTGGTTTCCCGAGACCTCTCGCACACTGGTTTCGATGGGGGCAGAGGTCCTCCTGCACCCAACGCTCACGGCAAGCATCGACCGCGACGTCGAGTTGGCGATCGCTCGAGCGACCGCCGCCACGAATCAGTGTTTCGTCATCGACATCAACGGCGTGGGTGACGGCGGAATCGGGCGGTCGATCATCGTCTCCCCGATGGGCGACGTGCTCTACGAGGCCGGGCACAGCGAAGAGATGCTGCCACTGGAGATTGACATCGCCCGCGTTCGCCGGTCGCGTGAGGTCGGCCTCAAGGGACTCGGTCAGCCGCTCAAGAGCTTCCGCGATCGCAAGGTGGAATTCACGGTGTACGACCGTACGCCGGAGAGCACCGCCTACCTCGAAACGCTCGGCCCCCTGGCAAAGATGGCGCGAGGCTCCCGCGCGGGCCTGCGCGGACATACGAGCGCGCCGGGGGCCGATACCCCGGCGCCACCCGGCTCGGGGGACGTGCCCGCGGGCACACCACCGCTCGCGGAAGGAGTGGACACTCCGGACACAAGCGTTGCCGCCCCGGACACGCCGCCGATGCCACCGCCACCCAACCATCCCAGCGAGGTGCATCCTTGAGCCGAAACCCAGGTGATTCGGACACGCGTCAGCATCAACGCGTCCGGCAGTACAACGCGTCGCAGCTCCGGATGGACACGTGGAACGAGCTGCAGGTCAACTGTTCCTGGCTGAGCGAGACTCATCAGCGCGACCACGAGGAGCCATGCGCGCTCGTCGCCGAAGGGCTCGAGACGCTGCGGTCGCTCGAGCAGTACTGGGCATTCCCCGGCCGTGAGCAGATGGAGGACATCACGCGGCTGTTCGAACGCCGCGACTACGATGCGCTGGCTCGCACTGTCCGGGACACGGTCAGGCTGCTCATCGGCGACGCGTACCGGTCGCACGAAGCACGCAAGCGGGACCGGAGCTCCGAGACGAGACCGGGCCAACGGGCGGATTCCCGAGAGCGACGGGCTTCGGAGCAATCGCGGGTCCAGCGCCCCTACTTCGAGGTGCTCGTCGTCGACTCGATCGGCCCCGACGAAGAGGCGGAGCTGCGCGAGAGCCTTCAGGACGCGCGACGCGAGGAGGACGAGTTCACCTATGACATCGTGACCGCCCCCAGCTTTGAAGACGCGATCATCGCCGTCCTCTTCAACCGCACGATCCAGACGTGCGTCCTCCGTTACCAATACGCGTTCCGGACGAAGAACCCGCACCCGATCTTCCGACGTTACTTGGACATGATCGACGCGGAGCAACCGGAACAGTGCTACGGCCTCCGGCGAAGCCTGACGCTCGGCCGGATCATCAAGAAGCTCAGGCCCGAAGTCGATCTCTTCCTCGTGACCGACACGCCGCTCGATGAGGTGGCTGGCAGTCTCGGCCGCTGTTTCCGCCGCGCTTTCTACCGGCTCGAACAGTACCTGGAGCTGCATCTCAGCATCCTCAAGGGAATTCAGACGCGCTGGGACGCCCCGTTCTTCGACGCCCTGCGTCGATACAGCGCGAAGCCAACCGGCGTCTTCCATGCGTTGCCCATCGCCCGGGGCAAATCGATGACGAACTCGCACTGGGCGCGTGATCTGCTCGATTTCTACGGACCCAACATCTTCCTCGCCGAGACGAGCTCGACCGGCGGTGGTCTCGACTCTTTGCTGCAGCCCCGCGGGCCGATCAAGCGAGCCCAGCAGGCCGCCGCTCGCGCGTTCGGTGCGCGGCACACGTTTTTCGTGACGAACGGCACGTCAACCGCCAACAAGGTGGTCGTCCAGGCGCTCGTGCAGCCCGGCGACATCGTGCTGGTCGATCGCGACTGCCACAAGTCTCACCACTATGCGCTGATGCTTGCGGGCGCCTTCCCCGTCTACCTCGACTCGTATCCGCTGACCGAGTATTCGATGTACGGCGCCGTTCCGCTGGAGGAAATCCTCACGCGTCTCCGCGAGCTCAAGGCCGCCGGGAAACTGGATCGGGTGCGGATGCTCCTCCTCACCAACTGCACGTTCGACGGAGTCACGTACGACCCCGAACGGGTAATGCGTGAGGTGCTCGCCATCAAGCCGGACATGATCTTCCTGTGGGACGAGGCGTGGTTTGCCTTTGCGAGCTTCAGCCCGACGCTCCGGCGGCGGACCGCGATGGCAGCGGCCGCCGAGCTCCGCACCAAGCTGCGGAGCGACGAGTATCGAACGCGGTACGCGGACCGCGGCGAGCAGTCGATGCCCGACCCGGACCTCACGCGGATCCGTGTGTATGCAACGCACTCCACCCACAAGACGTTGACCGCGCTGAGGCAAGGATCGATGATCCATGTGTACGACGAAGACTTCGAGCAGAAAGCGGCGGAGGCCTTCCACGAAGCGTACATGACGCACACCTCGACTTCGCCCAACTACCAGATCATCGCCTCACTCGACGTCGGGCGTCGGCAGGTCGAGCTCGAAGGCTACGAGCTTGTCCACCGGAGCATCGGGCTCGCCATGATCCTGCGCGAGCGTATCAACGAGCACCCGTTGATTCGAAAGTACTTTTCCGTCCTTCGCCCCGCCGACATGATCCCGCCGAACTTCCGTCCTTCGGGCTTGGAGGCGTACTACGACCCCGACCGCGGCTGGGAGCGAATGGAGGATGGCTGGCGGACCGACGAATTCACGCTCGACCCCACGCGCGTCACGATCCAGGTCGGAGCGACCGGCATGGACGGCGACACGTTCCGCAATTTGCTCATCAACGAGTACGACATCCAGATCAACAAGACGTCGCGCAACACCGCGTTGTTCATGACGAACATCGGCACCGCGCGTGGTGACATCGCCTATCTGGTCGAAGTACTCGCGAAGGTCGCGCAAGAGCTCGACGATCGCCTGTCGATGGAGAGCACCGTCGGCATTGCTCACCACGAAGCACGCGTGGCTTCGCTCACCGAGAATCAACCCCCGCTGCCCAACTTCAGTGCCTTTCACCCGGCGTTCCGCCCGGATGACGGCACCCCGGAAGGAGATCTGCGGAAAGCATTCTTCCTCGCCTACGACGACTCCCGCTGCGAGTTCCTTCCCCTCGACGGCTCGGTTTCGGCGGCGCTCGATGCGGGGCGGGAAGTCGTCTCGGCCGCGTTCGTCACGCCGTATCCGCCCGGGTTCCCCGTCCTGGTGCCGGGGCAGGTGATGAGCCGCGCGATTCTGGACTACTTGCACGCCGTCGATGTCAAGGAGATCCACGGGTACGACCCACAGTATGGCCTTCGCATCTTCACCGAAGCGGCGCTGGCCGAGACGCTCGCCGCACCCTCGCTCGCCCTGTCCTACGCCCACGAGGAGAAGACGCCGTGACCCGAGCCCCATCGAAAGTGATCATGAAGAGCGGACGCAGCATCGCGACGACTGGCGGGGGCCCCGGCCGCCCGCTGGCTTCAGATCAGGCGACCACGGTCCGCCCGCACGGGCCCCTCCGTGGTCTCTCGGACATCCGCCGATTCTTCTATCGCAACGAAACGCCGATCTACTTCATCAGCGCGACGAACTTCAACCTGCTGGGAATGGACGAGTGGATCAGGCACTTCACGTTCATCAATCACATCGACTGCTTCGACGGGCAGCACCCGAACGTGGTGGTTCCCAAGGAAGCCGCGCACGAGCCCTTCACCTCGATCGAGGACATCAACAACTACCTCCTCTCGCACAAGGAGGTCGTGGACTTCGTGCGGACCCGGGGCCCGGGCAAGGCGGTGTTCCTGATGTTCGACGCGGAGACGGAGCGGCTGTGCTCGGACATCGGCCTGGAGGTTGCCTTCCCGCCCGCGTCGCTCCGCCAGCAGGTCGACGACAAGATGGAAACGACCCGCATCGGCAACCGCGCCGGCGTGCCGTCGGTGCCCAATGCCCTGGGTCGAGTGGACAGCTACGACGGCCTTCGACGCCTCGCCCGTGAGCTTGGCGAGGATCTCGTGGTTCAAACCGCGTTCGGCGACTCGGGACACACCACGTTCTTCATCAGCAACGAAGCCGACTGGAAGAAGTACGCGGAGGAGATTACCAACGCGCCCGAGGTGAAGGTCATGAAACGCATCCGCTGCCGGGGATCCGCCCTCGAAGCGTGCGTCACCCGGCACGGGACGATCGTCGGCCCGCTCATGACCGAACTGGTCGGCTTCCCCGAGCTCACTCCGTACCGCGGCGGGTGGTGTGGCAACGAGGTCTTCGGCGACACGTTCACCCGCGAGATCCGCGATTCGGCCCGCCGCTCGGCGTTCGCCTTCGGTGAAGAGCTGAAGAAGATGGGGTACCGCGGCTACTTCGAGCTCGATTTCCTCACCGACCTCGACAACAACGAGGTCTATCTCGGCGAGTGCAATCCGCGGATCACCGGCGCGAGCTCGATGACGAATCTCGCATCGTTCTGCCATGCGGACGCACCGCTGTTCCTGTTCCACCTGCTGGAGTGGATGGATGTCGACTTCGACCTCGATGTCGAGGGGCTCAACGCCCGGTGGGCCGACCCGGCGAACATCGACACCTGGAGTCAGCTCGTCATCAAGCACACCGACGACGCCGTCGACCGGATCGAATCGGCCCCGCCGTCCGGTATCTGGGAGCTGGCCGACGATGGCTCGATCTCCTATGTGCGGATGCAGACGCATCGACGCACCGTTCAGTTCGAGAACCGTGCGTTCTATCTGCGGATCGCCGGCAACGGTGACTACCGGTACGAGGGCGCGGATCTTGGAATCCTCGTCAGCCCCGGGCGGTTCATGGACGACGACTTCCGACTGGACGACCGCGCGAAGGCCTGGATCGCCGGCATCCGGGGGCAGTACCGAGGCGCCCCGCCGGTGGGCGCGAGCTCGGCACCGGACCCGGCGGAGGTGGGTGGCTTCAAGCTCCTATGACCACGCAGGATCTCGCCCTCGACTTCCACGCTGCGGACGAGCTGGAGCCGGGGCCGACGTGGCAGTCGTGGTTCGACGAGTTCTGGCCCGCCTACCGTCGCTGGTTCGAGCGAGCGACAACGTCGTCGCGTCCCCGCTACGCCGAGTGTCTGCGCGCCCTTCGCACGCACATGCCGGAGTTCGTGCCCGTCTACGAGCGTCTCACCGAGCTGGCCGGCGGGGGCGACACCGCGGCGCGATTCCTGAGCCTTTACCGGCCACCACCATTCCTCTCGGGATGCTCGCAGGCGGTGTTCACGGGTGGTCCGACGGCCCTCGTACGGAACTACGACTACGCGCCGCGACTGTGCGACGGCATCGTTCTGCGCAGCGCATGGTGCGGCGTGCGCACGATCGCGACGACCGATTGTCTGATCGGCGCCCTCGACGGTCTCAACGAGCATGGCCTTGCGGTGGCCCTCGCCTTCGGGGGACGCCGTAGCGTTGGCGACGGCTTCGGAATCCCGATCGTTGTGCGGTACGTGCTGGAGACGTGTGCCGATGTGCCGTCGGCCGTGGCCGCACTCACACGGATTCCCGTGCACATGGCCTACAACGTGACGCTGGCCGATCGAGACGGACGCCAGGCCAGCGTGTTCGTGGGACCCGATCGACCCGCCCGCGCGCAGCCGATCGGAATGTGCACGAATCACCAAGAGGACGTCGTGTGGCCGGAGCACGCAGCCCGAACCCACACGGTCGAGCGGGAGGAATTCTTGCGGTCCTGTCTGGCCGACTCCACGCTGACGCTTCCCGATCTCGTCGACCGTTTCCTGACCCCCCCGCTCTTTCGACGTGACTACGCACGGGGATCGGGGACCCTCTATACGCTGGTGCTGTATCCGGCCGACGGTGTCGCGGAATACCGCTGGCCGGACCATGGGTGGCGACTCTCGTTCGAGCGGTTCCCCCAGCGGGGATACGTCGCTCACTATCGGGAGACGAGAGCGCTGCGGTGAGACGCACGCACGCGCGCACGCATTCCGTGCCCGCGTGCATTCCCGTGTCCGCGTCCGGGTCCGTGTCCGGGTCCGTGTCCGCGTCCGCGTCCGCGCCCGTGTCCGCGTCCGGGTCCGGGTCCGGGTCCCGGTCCGCGTCCGGGTCCGTGTCCGCGTCCGGGTCCGGGTCCGCGTTCGCCGCTACTTCCCCGCCGCCCGCAGCTCTTCCTCAACCCCCGCAAGCCGCACGCGTCCTCGGCGGTCACCCAAGCTCACGATGATCCCCACGACCCCCGACACCAGGAAAGACGGCGGCAGCTCCTCGAGCGCGTTGAACGCATCGCCGACGACCGGCAGGTGCGGCGCCGCGAACTTGAAGAGGGGTACGCACGCGAAACCCGTGATCATGGCAGCGAGCGCTCCGCGGGTGGTCATTCCCTTCCAGAACATCGACAGAAGCATCGTGGGGCAGAAGGTGGCTGCGATACCCGACCATCCGAAGACCACGAACCAGAAGATCGTCCGGTCGGGCGTCGTGAGAGCCACCGTCATCGCCACGCCGAGGGCAACGAGCGCCAGCACCGCGGTGGCCACGCGGCTTCGTCCCACGAGCGCGTCGTCCGGCAGCTCCGGATGCCTCACCTTCTGGTAGTAGTCCCGCACGTACGCGCTGGAGGCCACGACGAGCAGCGAGTCCACGGTGGACATGATCGCCGCCAGCACGACCGCGATCATCACACCCACGAAGACGACCGGCAGCACCAGGCTCGTGAGCGCCGGCAGCACGTCCTGACCGCTCGCGCCGAGCACCGCCGCGACGTCGTCGCCCGGTCCCATCAGCAGGTGCCGTCCCACGAGACCCGTCAGGACCGCACCGGTATCGGCGAGGAGCGTCCAGGTGATGGCGACGGCCGTTCCTCTGGGGATCTCCCGCTCCGAACGCAACGCGAGGAAGCGAACGAAGATCTGCGGTGACCCCAGGAACCCCAGGCCGATCAATGCCAGGCTGAGGATTGCGAAGACATTGAGCGTCGAGAATCCCTCGGGTCCCCAGACCGACAGCAGACCGGGATCCTGCAGCCGCAACCCCTCCGCCACCGGCGTCCACCCGCCCGCCGCGGCGAGACCGATGATCGGCAGCGACACGAGCCCCAGGAACATCATCGCGCCCTGAAAGATGTCCGACCAGACGACCGCGAGGAAGCCGCCGCCGATGATGTACGCCATCACGACGCCAAACCCGACGAGCGCGCCGGTGTAGTAGTTCCACCCGAGAAAGCTGGTGAAGGCGGTGCCGGTCGCGTCGATCTGCGCGCTCACGTAGATCGTGACGAACACGAGCAAAGCACCGGCCGACACCAGCCGCAGCCGGTGGCTGCGGTCGCGAAATCGCGCTTCGAGGTAATCGGGCACGGTGATGGAGTCGTAGCGATCGGTGAGCCGCTTGAACCGCCGGCTGAGGAGGATCCACGCCACGCCCACGCCGAGCAGCTCGCCCACGACCACCCAGAACGCCTTGACACCGATGGCGGCGCCCATCCCCGTCAGCCCGAGCAGCAACCACGCCGACTCGCCCGTCGCGCGGGCCGAGAATGCCACGGCGAGGAAGTTCAGACGCTTGCCGGCGGCGTAGTAGTCACGCACGTCTTTCATGCGACGCGCGGCGACGATGCCGATCGCGACGAGGATGGCGAGATAGACGACGATGCCGGCGAGGATCATGAGGGGGGCGGCCTCCGCGGGGGCAGAGTGTACACGGACACGGACACGGACACGGACACGGACACGGACACGGACGCGGACACGGACACGGACGCGGACACGGACACGGACACGGACACGGACGCGGACGCGGACGCGGGCACGGACACGGACGCGGACACGGTCGCGGACGCGGACGCGGACACGGACGCGGACGCGGGCACGGTCGCGGGCACGGACGCGGACGCGGTCGCGGACGCGGTCGCGGGCACGGACGCGGACGCGGGCACGGACGCGGACACGGACGCGGACGCGGACACGGATACGGACCCGGACCCGGACGCGGACACGGACACGGACACGGACGCGGGCACGGAC
>JABDLI010000165.1 GCA_013003065.1 Phycisphaerales bacterium
CGAGGCGGCATGGACGCCGCCGGTCCCCACGCAGCCTGCACCCGCCGGAGGCGGTGCGAAAAATAGTCATACCCACGCTGAACCATCCAGACGCCAGCCCGCAGGATGCGGGCGGTGTATTTGGGCGTCCGGGCAGGTTTGTGCCTCGCCGCAGGATGCGGCGGATCGAGCGGGGGTCGGTTGCGCGCCGGACGACACAGCGTTCAGCGAACGACCAACTGAGGCCGAGGGCGGCAGGACGCCGCCCGTGAAAGCACAGGGCGTCCGGACGTCACCGGCGTGTTTGCGCGGTTGGGGAGAATTGGATCTGGAATGGGAACGGGAATGGGAACGGGAATGGGAAGGGGAATTGGACCCGGAGAACGGGGAGCGGGGAATGGGGAACTGGAATTCGTTGATCGCCCGCTCAGCCCCGCCGGGTCAAACCCGGCGCGGGCGTGCCGGAGCGAGTGTCGGCCGCAGGCCGTACGGAGCGCTCGAGATAGAAAAAAGGCCCCGGCTGGGGAGGCATACCAGACGGGGCCGATCCAGGGGGCTCGGGTCCACCCAAGCTGTACGGGAAGAGTCGAATTCGACCCGCCCGATCGCAACCGTTGGGACCGCACTCCGCCGCTGCCGTCGGCGTCTGTTCCGGCTGGGCGCTCGGGGGTGAGATGGCAAGCGCTGGGCGTGAGCGGAAGACGTCGATTCTCGGACGCGGCGGGCCGGACCGGCACGAATGCGGACGTACAATCCCGTCCGCATGCCCGCTCCCCACATCGCTCTCTACGCCGGGTCGTTCGATCCGATCACCTACGGCCATCTGGACGTCCTGGGCCGAGCGCGGACGCTCTTCGACGAGCTCGTGCTGGGGCTCGGACGGAATCCCGAGAAGACGGAGCTCTTCTCGCTGGACGAGCGGTGCGCGATGGCCCAGACGCTCGTGACGGAGATGATCGATGAGCACCCCGCCGGCGCGCCGGTCCGGGTCGAGACCTACCACGGGCTGACCGTCGACTTCGCCCGCCGCGTCGGTGCGGCGGCGATCCTCCGCGGCGTCCGCAACGTGACCGACCTCGCGGCCGAGTGCCAGCTCGCCATCACGAACCGGCAGGTTGCGGACATCGAGACGGTGTTCATCATCACGGGCGAGCAGTTCGCGTTCACCAGCTCGAGCCTCATCCGGCAGATCGCGGCGCTCGGAGGGCCGCTCGATCGGTTGACGACGATCGTGCCGCCGCTCGTGATCGAGCAGATGAAGGCCAAGCTCGCCGACCCGGCCAACCCGCTCTCCCGGATGGCGCGGGACGACGGCCTGACCGATTGAGGCACGGAATGCATCATCATGCCGTCACCTGAACTCACCTTTCGCGTGATCTCGATCGGCACCCTCGCGGGGCACCCGCTCTGGGAAGAGCGCACGAACGTTCGCACCGGCCACGCCACGACGACCCTCATCACGGCGGGCGACACGCAGGTCCTCGTGAATCCCGGTCTCCCGCCCCCGGTCGTCGAGGCTCGCCTCTCCGAGCGGGCCGGCCTCACCCCCGATGCCATCAGCCACGTCTTCCTCACGTCGTTCCAGACCGATCACCTGCGGAGCCTCGAACGGTTCCCGGGCGCAACGTGGCTCGTGCACGAGCCGGAGCGGGAGCACGCGGAGGCGGTCATCGTCGAGCAGGCCGAGCAGGCCGACACCAACGGCGACGCGGAGGTGATCGCCGCCGTCCGCCACCGCGCGACGTTGCTCGAACGCTGCCGCGTGGCGGAGGACAAGCTGGTTCCCGGCGTCGACCTCTTCCCGCTCCCCGGCGTGACCCCCGGCACGTGCGGCCTGCTGCTGCCGCTCCCCCGCGCGACGGTCTTGATCGCCGGTGACGCGGTGGCGACCGTGGAGCACCTGGAGCAGGGGAAGGTGCTGCCGACGTGCCTCGACATCGAGCGCGCGCAGGAGTCATTCAGCGAGGCGATCGAGATCGCGGACACGCTGGTGCTGGGACGCGACAATGTGGTGGTCAACCCGCTGCGGCGGTGAGGCAAAGACGCGGACGCGGGCACGGACGCGGACACGGACGCGGACGCGGACGCGGGCACGGACGCGGGCACGGACGCGGACGCGGACACGGACACGGACACGGACACGGACGCGGGCACGGACGCGGACACGGACGCGGTCACGGACGCGGTCACGGACGCGGTCACGGACGCGGTCACGGACGCGGTCACGGACGCGGACACGGACACGGACGCGGACGCGGGGGTCTGCGTGCGGGCGGGGGTCTTCTTTGTGAGTAGGTGAGCGTTTTGCGCGCGGGGACGGTGCGCGCCGGAGCCTCTGTTCGTACGTGCAGGTTCTGGGCTCGCCGGCGGACGGCACGGACACAACCACAACGGTGCCACGGACAGCGAAGCGTCCGTGCCGTGCGTCGCCCGTCGCGCAGGAGAGTCAGACACCCCACCCCAACGCACGCGGACGGCACGGACACAACCACAACGGTGCCACGGACAGCGA
>JABDLI010000166.1 GCA_013003065.1 Phycisphaerales bacterium
ACGCGGACACGGACACGGACGCGGACCCGGCCCCGGCCCCGGCCCCGGACGCAGTATGATCCCCACGTGTCGCTCCTCCCCCTCGATCTCCCCCCCAACGCCGTCGCTCTCCTCGGCGTCCCCTCCGACGAAAACTCCTCGCTCCTTCGCGGACCCGCCGCCGCGCCGGCCGTGATCCGCTCGGCGCTCTTCGATCCCGGCGTCAACCTCTCGACCGAGGGCTCGGTCGATCTCTTCCGCGAGAACCGATTCGTCGATCTCGGCGACATCACCATCGATCCCGCCGATCGCGCGGGCAACGTCGAGCGCATCGTGACCGAAGTCAGCGCCGTGATCGAACGGGGCGCCCGCGTCCTTGCCCTTGGCGGCGACCACGCCGTCGCGTATCCGCTCGTCCGGGCGAACGCGGAGCAGCGGGGGCCGGTCGCGATCGTGCAGATCGACGCGCACCCGGATCTGTACGACGACTTCGAGGGCAACCCGCTGTCCCACGCGTGCCCTTTCGCCCGCATCATGGAGTCGAAGCTCGCGACCCGCCTGGTCCAGATCGGCATCCGCGCGGCGACGCCGCACCAACGCGAGCAGGCGGAACGCTTCGGCGTCGAGACGGTGTCGGTCGAGGGTGGCGTGCGTCGGGCGGATCTCCCGGCGGGGCCGGTGTACCTCTCACTCGATCTCGACGGGCTGGATCCCGCGTTCGCGCCGGGGGTCTCGCATCCGGAAGCGGGCGGGCTTTCGACACGTCAGGTCATCGAGATCATCCACGCGTTGCCCGGCCCGATCGTGGGGGCGGACGTCGTCGAGCTGAACCCGCGTCGCGACGTGGCGGGTGCGACCGCGATCGTCGCGGCAAAGCTCGCGAAGGAGGTGGCGGGCAGGATGCTGGAGGCGTGAAGGGCCGTTCGGACGGTGCCACGGACAGCGAAGCGTCCGTGCCGTGCGTCGTACATCGCGCAGGGGAGCCACACTCCCCCTCGGGATGAACGCTGACGGCACGGACGCTTCGCTGTCCGTGGCACCAGCCCGCGGCTCCGGCCCCTGCCCCCCGTACAATGTCCACCATGACCCGCACAATCGTCACCCGCACCATCGACGCCCCCGCCGACATCGTCTTCCGCGCCGTCTCCGACATCCCCAACCTGCCGGAGACCATGCCCGACGTCGTCAAGATCGAGTTTCTCACCGACCAACGCGTCGGCCTCGGCACCAAGTTCCGCGAGACGCGGCGGATGGGCAAACGGGAGATGGTGACCGAGCTGGACGTGACCGAGTTCGTCGAGAACGACCACGTGCGGATGGTGGCCGACAGTCACGGCACGATCTGGGATACGCTCTTCGAGGTGACCCCAACGGGCGGCGGCACCGAGCTGACGCTGACGATGGACGCCCGAGCGCACAAGCTGCTGCCACGCATCATGAACCCGATCATGAAGGGCTTCTTCAAGAAGGGCATCGAGAAGCACCTCGATTCGCTGAAGACGCACTGCGAGGACAAGGCCGCGGCCCGGTAGCGAACGGAGAATCGGATCGTGTTCAAGAAGATCCTGTTGATTGTCGGCGTGCTCGTGTTGATGCTCGTTGCCGTCGCGTTCTGGCTGGACGTTCCGCGGTTCGTCGTCGGCATTCTGACCTACGGCCGGCAGGTGCGGGAGGGTACGCTGCTCGTGGGCGATCCGACGCCGGTCGTGCCCGTCTACGAGTTGGCCGCCGACACACCGAGGCTCCTCGAGGAGTGGACCGGCGCTCGCCCGCTCGTTCTGATCTTCGGCAGCTTCACGTGACCGCCGTTCCGACGCTCGGTCGAGCGTCTGGAGGCGATGCGAACGCGGTTCGCGGACCACGCGGACTTCCTGACGATCTACATCAAGGAAGCGCACCCCGAAGACGAGTGGCAGATGGGCGTCAACGAGGACGAAGGCGTGTGCTACATGCAGCCGACGACGCTCGCGGAACGGGTTGCGATCGCCGGTGACTTCGTACGCGAGACCGACTTCGAGATCCCGCTCGTCGTCGACGGCATGGACAACGCAGCCGAGATGGCCTTCGCCGCGTGGCCCGAGCGGCTCTACGTGATCGGTGAAGATGGCCGCGTTGCGTACAAGGGCGGCATGGGCCCGATGGACTTCGATCCCGACGAGCTGGAGTCGTGGCTGGAGCAGCGATTCCCGTGAATCGACGCTTCGGCCTCGGCCCGCCGCCCGATATGATGACGCGGTGTGAATCCCCGGTTGCTTGCGGAGGTCGAGATGATGTCACCACGGACTCGTGGCGTGGCGCGGCGCATCGCGCTGGCGTGCATGCTGATCCCGATGGCGGCCGCGACGTTCCCAGTCGCGGCGGCGGGTCCCGCGCTGCCGGCGACGACCGACGCAACGACGCCGGACGCGATCGCGCCGGTATGGACCGTGCGTGACGACGCGGCTCTTCCGAGCCCCGGCGTTGAGTTGGCCCGGCCCGTCGAGATCGATTGGAACGTGATCGAACGCGTCCGGGTCGGTGATCGCGTGCGTTTCGATCTCCCCGGCGGTGATGTCGTGATCGGCGTGCTCGGTCGCCGCGCGATGATCGGCCCGGAGCGGATGACGATCGCGGGACACCTCGAGTCGACGCTGCCCGCGCGGTTCACCCTGTCGGTCTACCGCACCGCCGTCGCTGGTCTGATCGAGATGGGTGTCGCGGGCACCTACCGGCTGCGGGGGAGCATCGCCAGCGGCACGGTGATCGAGTCGATCGACATGGACACGCTCCCCTGGTGCGACCTGGAGGAGGCGACGCCGTTCGACGCCGGGCTCGCATCGCCGCCGGCGGAAGCGTTCGCCGGCAACGACGAGGGGGGGGTCATCGACCTGCTCGTCGTCTACACCCGCGAGGCCCGCGATGCCGCCGGCGGCACCGACGGGATCAACGCCGAGATCGACCTCATGGTCGCGAACATGAACGATGCGTTGGCGGGCGCGGAGATCGCGCCTCGAATCAGCCTGGTGTACGCCCGCGAGCTGGCGACGCCCGAATCCCTCATGAACCTCTCGTCGCTCACCTCCCCCTTCGACGGCATCGCCGACGGCGTCCACGCCTTGCGCGACGCCTACGGCGCCGACCAGGTCGCCCTCGTCCGCAGTGGCGGCGGGGGCGTGGCGCACGGTCTGCGTGATCTCGACCCCGACTCCGCGGCAACCGCCTTCTGCGAGAACGGTCGCGACTCCCTGCCGTTCATCATCGCGCACGAAGTCGGACACAACCTCGGCTGCTGCCACGCGGTCGGGGACGGCGGGGGATGCAGCGTCGGGCTGCTCTTTCCGTTCTCCAACGGTCACCGCTTTTTCGGCGACAGCGGTTTCTGGCGAACGGTGATGGCCTATTCGCCCGGACAGTGGAGCGCGATCTACTCGAACCCGGCCGTCGAGTTCGACGGCGTCGCCACGGGCATTGCCGGCGATACCGGGGCCGCGGCCGACAACGCCCGCACCATCACCCTCTCGACGCCCGCGGTGGCGGGCTGGCGGTGCCACGCCCCGATCTGCGCGGAGCTCGATCTCACCGGCGACGCATTCGACTGCGACGAGGACGGCGTCCCCGATGCGTGCGCGATCGCGCTCGCGTGGTCCACCGACGTCGACGGCAACGGCCTGCCCGACGACTGCGAGTGTCCGGCCGACGCGGACGGCGACGGCGGGGTCGGGATCACCGACCTGCTCATCGTGCTGGCGTCGTGGAACGATCAGGGCGGTCCCGGCGACGTTGACGGAGACGGTACGGTCGGCTTCGGCGACATGCTCGCGGTGCTTGCCGACTGGGGGCCGTGCTTCGATCCGGCCGGCGCGTGCTGCTTCGACGCGGGCACCTGCCTGGCGATGACGGAGGCTGCTTGCGCGGAGTCCGGTGGCGTGTTCCAGGGTGTCGGCACCGCCTGCCAGGATGCGTGCCCCCGCGGTGCATGCTGCTTCCCCGACGGGACGTGCGACCCGCGCACGGAAGAACGCTGCCTCCGCGAGGGCGGGATGTTCCAGGGTCCCGACGCCGGCGTCTGCGTGTGCGGCCCCGGCGCCTGTCGCCCCGCCGACGACTGCGCCGACGCGCCGGTCGTCGGTCCCGGCGTCTACGGGTTCTCGACGCTCGACTCCACCACGGACGGCCCCGATCTCCCGGCCGCGTGCGACGAGGGCAGTGGCGTGACCCTCGGCAAGGACGTGTGGATGTGGTTCGTCGCCGACTGCGACGGCATGGCGACTGCGAGCGTGTGCGACGCGACGTTCGATACGCGTCTGGCCGTCTACGACGACGCGGGGTGTTCGGGTGAGCTGCTCGCGTGCGACGATGACTCATGCGGCGACGACGGCACGCGTTCGGAGACGTCGTTCGCCGTCACGGCGGGGGGCCGATATCTGGTACGGATCGGGCTGGGGGATACGGTGGAACGGGGGGAGGGAACGCTAACGCTGAGCTGCGGCGGGGGGTAGGGTGCGTGGGCGCGTCCGTGCCCGCGTCCGTGTCCGCGTCCGTGCCCGTGTCCGCGTCCGTGTCCGCGTCCGTGCCCGCGTCCGTGCCCGTGCCCGTGCCCGCGCCCGTTACGGCTCGTTGCTCGTCATGATGAACAGCGGCTGCTGGTCGAGCGTCTCGTACTTCGGTCGCATCCGGTCGGTGGCGTAGTAGCGCTCCACATCGATCTTCTTGGCACGGTCCTGGATCGTCTCGAGCGGGATGTTGTCGTAACGCCCGTGGCGGAGACACACGAGGCGGCCGGATGACCCGGACAGGATCAGGTCGAGGGCGAGGTTGCCGAACGCCATCGGCACGATCGAATCGATGGCGTCCGGTTCGCCGGATCGGACGAGATAGCCGAGCCGCTGGTTCACGACGTTGACGCGGGTGCCGTCGTTGAACTCCGGCGACAGCTCGCGCAGCTCGCTCGAAACCCGGTCGCCGATGCCGCCGAGCTTGCGGTGGCCGAACTGGTCCGCTTCCTCGCTTTCGTAGTGATGATCGTCGTCGCGTTCGAAGGTCGCGCCCTCGGAGACGAGGACGACGGCGTACCGGCTCGGATTCTGCCGCCGATCCTCCGACAGCACTTCCGCGAGCCGCTCGATGCGAAACGGGGCTTCCGGGATGAGACACCGGTCGGCCGCCCCGGCCATCGTCGGCAGGAGCGCGGTGAAGCCCGCGTAGCGTCCGAACACCTCGATGACGAGAAAACGCTCGTGCGAGCCGGCGGACGTGCGGAGCCGGTGGGTCAGCTCGATGGTGCGGGTCACGCAGGTGCTGAACCCGATGCAGTAGTCGGTGCCGGGTACGTCGTTGTCCATCGTCTTCGGGATGGCGACGACCTTCACGCCGTCTCGGTGCAGACGCTGCGCGTAGCTCAACGTGTCGTCACCCCCGATGGGGATGAGGTAATCGATTCCCAGGAACTCGATGTTGGCGAGCACCTCGCTCGTCGCGTCCACGATGTCCGGCCCGGACGGGTCACGCAGGTGCGGGGGGAGGTGAGCCCGCGGCAGGTGGCTCGGGCGTGTGCGCGACGTGTGGAGAAAGGTGCCCCCGGTCCGGCCCGCCCGGTTGACCAGGTCCTGGGTCAGAACCTGCACGCTCGCCGAGTTGTCCGCGTCCGGATCTCGGATAACGTTCACGAGCCCCGCCCAGCCCCGGCGGATGCCCAGCACCCGGTACCCCTCCCGCAACGCCCGGAACGTCACCGCCCGGATCGCAGGGTTGAGGCCGGGCACATCGCCGCCGCCGGTCAGGATTCCGATCGTTCCTTTGTGTGTCACGGTGGCGCCCCGTTCTGTGTCCGCGGTGCGGACGGTGGGCCGCAAGCGTACTCGTTTCGACGTGGGCTGGCCATGATGCGGATGGGGGGCGTGCGTCCGTGTCCGTGTCCGTGTCCGTGTCCGCGGCCGTGTCCGCGTGCGTGTCCGTGTCCGTGTCCGCGGCCGTGTCCGCGTCCGCGGCCGTGTCCGCGTCCGCGTCCGTGTCCGTGTCCGTGCCCGCGTCCGTGCCCGTGTCCGTGTCCGTGTCCGTGTCCGCGCCCGCGTCCGTGTCCGTGTCCGTGCCCGCGTCCGCGACCGGGGCCTCCCGATCAGTCGTAGTCCTGGCCTTCTCCCGCCTCCGCGGCGTCACTGTCCGTGTCGTCCGCCGGTCCGTTGGCCGCCTTTCGGGCCAGCGCGGTCTGGGCGTCTCGCAAGAGGACGAGCTCTTTGCGTGCGGCGTGCTGGGCGTCGAAGAGCTCGCGGACGAGGGCGTCGAGCGTCTCGACGTGACGCTCCAGGTGCGCGATCTTCTCCTCGAGCGCGATCAGGCGGTCGGACATCGTGTTACTCGTCGGCGTTGAGGTCGGAGTGGCGGGGCGGGCGGGCGACGAGCGCGCCACCACAGTTGGGGCAGACGTGCTTCATCACGCTCGTGCAGTCGGGGCAGAAGGTGCACTCGTAGCTGCAGATGAACGCCTCGGCGTCCGGCCCGAGGGCCGTCGCGCAGCGTTCGCAGACGGGCTTCATCTCCAGGGCCATTGCATCCTCGCACGCCACAGGGTCCGCGTGAACGCCGCACCCCGCGGACTCTGAGTCATCAGAAAGGACCTAGTCACGGTCGATGCCCGTCTTCTCCGCGATCGGCGAAAAGACGTCGATGACGACCGACGACTCGACCGCGTCGGCCGAGTGCGGAACATTGGGCGGCAAGTGGAGGACCTCGCCGGCGCCCAGCTCGACGGTGCGTCGCTCCGGGGCGTCCTCCGCTCCGATGCCGAAACGCATCTTGCCCGACACGACGAGCGCCATTTGCTCGTTCTCGTGCGTGTGCGTCGGCACGGAGCACCCGGCCTCGAGCCGGATCTCCGAGATCATCACCCGCTCTCCGATCACGCGTCGCCGCGAGAGCAGGGGCATCGGTTCGTCGCGGGGAAGATCGGCCCAGCGATGCACGTGGGCACCTGCGACCGTCTTCGTGGTGATGGGCTGTGTCATACCCGTATGCTACGCGGGCCTTTCAAGCGACGGCGACGGCGTGCCGATAACCCGTTTCGTGACGACCGCGCCGCTGCCGCCCACATGCCTGTTTGCGTGCGTCCACAAGGGCGCGTCGTCGTTCGTGACGCAGGTCATCGCGCCGATCGCCGTGACGCTCTACCCGGGGCTGGAGCACCGGGAGATCGGCGCTCTCTTCAATGCCGGCCGCACCGAGGCCCTCGTCCTTCCCCCGCGGGGCGTCGTCGCGACGCGGATCTACCCAAAGCACTACGACCGTCTCGCCGACGCACCGCCAGCGCCGGCGACGCGTCTCGGAGACAAACGCATCGTCCTCGTGCGTCGGGACCCCCGAGACGTCGCGGTCTCGATGTACTACTCGACGGCGTTCAGTCATCCGGTCCCGGCGATCGACACGGCGAACTTCTTGAGACGCCGGCGCGCGTTGATCGCCTGGGGTCCGCAGGAAGGCATCCGCCGCGACACGGCGGCCGCGTCGATCGAAGAGTTCCGCGCCGCCCTGCGGTTCCGCGATGCTCACGCCGACGTGCTCGACGCCCCGTACGAGCAGCTCGTCGCGGATCCGGTCGCGTGGTTGCGTCGCGTGACCCGACACGTCGGGTGGCCCGAACGGCTGGCCGAAGCGGTCGCGCCCGTCATCCGCCGGGCCGTCGCCCCTCCCGCCCGTCCCGATGAGCGTTCGCACAAACGCCGCGTCACCCCGGGCGCCTGGCGCGAGGAGTTCGACGAGGAGCTCGTAGAGCGATTCGATCGCGAGATCGGAGCGGACCTCGCGTCCGCAGGCTACGAAGCGGGCGCAACCGTCTAAGCACGACACGGACACGGACACGGGCACGGACACGGACGCGGACACGGACGCGGACGCGGTCGCGCAAGCGCCCGACCCAACCTGCCCGAGGCGGCATGGACGCCGCCGGTCCCCGCGCAGCCCTGCACCCGCCGGAGGCGGTGCGAAAGATAGTCCGAACCCACGTCCAAATCTTCACTGACCAGCTCGCAGGATGCGAGCGTCACATGAGACCCACTGCAACTGGGGTCGAGCCGCACGACGCGGCGTGAACAACGCGGCCACCGGCGCCCGGCAAGCACAACCACCGTCCCCTGGCAGGACGCCAGCGCAAGGGTCCACGCCCGACCCAACCTGTTCAAGGCGGCATGGACGCCGCCGGTCCCAACGCGGTGGGGAGAATCAGCAAAAGCGCACCCGTCCCCAATTACCCCAGCACCCGCCGGAGGTCACACAATCGGATCATGCGACGGCAGGTTGTGCGCCGGCGCCGTATTGAGCGGCACCAGCTTCTCCGATTGCACTTGCTTGGCCGTCTCCGAATCCGGTGTCTGGTCGGAGTGACACGCCGCCTTGGTGTCGCCGGCCCCGACCGCACGACGGGTCTTGGTGGCGAGGCGGTGGATCTCCGCGGGATCCAGCACGCCACGCTGCCGCAGGATCGCCTGCTGCTCGGGGGTGAGGGCGGCCGTGACCTTGGGCTTGTCCCAGGCGTACTCCTCGTCCTTGCCCGACGCGAACTCCTGGATTTCCTTGCTGATCCGCACGCTGCACCAATCGTGTCCGCACATCGCGCAGAAGTCGGTGTCGACGTCGAGATCCTCGTCGTGGTAGGCGCGAGCGGTGTCCGGATCGAACGAGAGCTCGAAGTGCTTCTCCCAGTTCAGGGCCGCTCGCGCTTTCGTCAATTCGTCGTCCCAATCCCGGGTCCCGGGGATACCGAGGGCCACGTCGGCGGCGTGCGCGGCGATCTTGTACGCAACGCAGCCTTGCTTCACGTCGTCCTTCTTGGGCAGCCCGAGGTGCTCCTTCGGCGTGACGTAACAGAGCATCGCGGCGCCGTGGTAGGCCGCCGCCGTGGCGCCGATGCAGCTCGTGATGTGGTCGTAGCCCGGGAAGACGTCGGTGACGAGTGGCCCCAGCACATAGAACGGCGCCCCGTGGCAGAGCTGCCGCTGGAGCTTCATGTTGTACTCCACCTGGTCGAACGGCACGTGGCCGGGACCCTCCACCATCACCTGCACGCCGTGCGTCCACGCCCGCTCGGTGAGCGTGCCGATGACCGCGAGCTCGCCGAGCTGTGCATCATCGGTCGCGTCCGCGAGCCCGCCGGGTCGCAAACCGTCGCCGATCGAGAACGACACGTCGTGCCGCCGCATGATCGCACAGATGTCGTCCCAAAGCTGGTACATGGGATTCTGCGCATCGTGGATCAGCATCCACTTCGCCAGGAGCGAACCCCCCCGCGAGACGATGCCGATGAGCCGCTTGCGAATGAGCGGCAGGTGCTCCCGCAGCACGCCGGCGTGAATCGTGAAGTAGTCGACCCCCTGCCGCGCCTGATGTTCGAGCGTTTCGAGGATGACCGACGGCGTCAGCTCTTCGAGCTTGCGTCCGATGATCATCGAGTAGATCGGCACGGTGCCGATCGGGACGGTGGAATGCCGGATGAGCGCGGAGCGGCAGGCGTCGAGGTCGCCGCCGGTCGAGAGGTCCATCACCGTGTCGGCGCCCCAGCGTTCGGCCCACCGCAGCTTCTCGAGCTCCTCGTCGGTGCCGGATGAGACCGGCGAGGCGCCCATGTTCGCGTTGATCTTCGTGAGGCTCGCCCGACCGATGGCCATCGGATCGAGCGCAAACCCGAGGTGATGACGGTTGGCCGGGATGATCAACCGCCCTGCCGCGACTTCGTCACGCACCTGGGCCGGCGTCAGGTGCGGCTCGCGTTCAGCGACGCGTTTCATCTCGGGCGTCGTCGTGCCGAGCCGCGCGTGCTCGAGCTGGGTGATCGGGGTGAACGCCGGATCCGCAGGGACCGCGCGGATCGGCCGGTCGCCCTGGTTGTGACCGCGGCAGCCGTCGGGATGGGTCTCGATTCGCCATCCGGCGGGCAAGAAGTCCCACGCGGTTCGTTCGGAAGGCGCCGGCATGCCCGGCGTGTCCGGGGAGGAGAACATCCGCGGCCCGCCGATGTCGGCGGCGCGGGCGAACGAGCCCGGCGTCGTACCCTCGGCCGCCGTCGACGGATTGGCCGCGCCGTGCAGCGGCATGTGCTCGAGGAACGACGGGGACGTGGCGGATGTCGAGGTGATCATGAGGTTCCTCCTGGGCGCGAACGCGCAATGCACAGAGCGTGACGCTGCGTCGTCGTCGCGGGTTGCGGTCCCGTCTCGCGTGCTGTCATGGAAACGCATCCCTTCGCCGGTTCGAACCGGGGCAGGTTCAACGGGTGTCATCTCAGCGAGCCGAAGAAGCTCGCACCCCGTGCGTGAAGCTCGAATGGTGGATGGTATCCCGCCGGTCGCAAGCTCGCGCAGCGGCTCGTCGGCCGTGGCGGGTGGGCTCGAGCCGGGTACCCGGCGAGCCCGAAATTCCTCCCCTCCCCGTCTGTCTCCCCCAGGGGGCGGCGTCAGGGCCGCCCCGTCCTACCGCCGCCGAAGCGGCGGCGGCCGCTCGGCCAGAATGCGGGAAAGGCGGCTCGGAACGGGGCCGCCACCGCAGATGCGGCCTCGGCCTCGCGAAGCGGGGGCCGGTCGATGGGACGAGCCTGGCCATTCGGTCGGGAGTGCGTGGTGCATGACATCACCTCCGTGTGATGCCGCGGGGATCAAGCCAGGCCCGCGGCCGACATCCCCTCGCTCGCGGGGGGCTTATCGGCCACTGGGGGCACCGTCCGCAGGAAATCCGGACGTTGGATTATCGGACGTAGGACGTTTCGGGGCGGTCGGCGACGCTCGGCGGCAGAGCCGTCAAACCATTGAGAGATCTGATCTTCTGACGTGTCCCCGGCTGGGGGCCCGTTTAGCCGATCGCCCGGATGAACACCGTTCCGGTCAGGTCATCGAGGATCACCTCGACGAAATCCAACGCGTCGGTGTCGTAGGCGAACCGGCGGGCCGGCCCCTGCGCCGGGGGATCCCACCACGGGAAGTCCGGCTCGGGTCGCATGGCGGCGGCGGCCACCGGGTCTTCCTCGATCCGCGCCGGCACCGCCCGCTGGAGCGCGGGGGAGAGGAGCAGAAAGAGGTTCAGGTCAGCGCGACCGGCGGTGAAGGCGAGCAGCGTCTTCACACACCCCGGCTGGCGGTCGGTGTCGAAGTGCAGATCGCAGACCGAGCTCGGCGGCTCGGCCAGCCCGGCCTGCGCGAAGAACGCGCGAAGCGCCGGCGGCACGGTGCGAGAGGCGAGCTTGAGAACGGGCTGGTGCAGGGGGAGTGCTGACATGGGTCGTCACCTTTCTCGTGACGCCGTCTTCCCGATCCGGGAGCCGCAATCGGGAGCCGGCGGATGGATCAACCCCACCCCATCGGCGTTGCCCGCGTCTCGGCGTCGGCCCTTTCGATCATTCGTCCCGCCGCGTCTTATCGGACACGGGAGCACCCGTGACCCGATCGCGCCGACGCGCCAACCGCTCAGGGATGCAGCCCGCGCTCGCGCAACGCCGCTCGCATCTCCCGGTTCACGCGTTGGAAGATGTCGGTGGTGAGCGTGGCGTGCGTCGCGTCGGGGACCAGGTTCACGTACCCCGGGCCGAGCCATCCACCGGAGGCCGCGGCGTGACGCTCGACAACCTCCTTGAATCGCGCGACGGCGCGCTGGAGATAGAACGAATCAAGCTCGCCGCAGCTCAGCCGGATGCGTTCCGTCACGATCGCAGCGTACCGCGACCACTGCTCGTCGACCAGGCGGGTCATGTCGTACTGACGCCACCGCTCGACGACCGCACGGTCGATCGCGCCGGTGGTGGCGTCGAACAGCGGACGGGGGAAGCCCGTCACGGGGTCGCGGGGCGAGAACATTGCTTCCCACGCATCCCACTGTTGTCCGGAGCCCCCCCGCGGATCCATCGCGTGCTCCATGCGACACTCCTGCCGAACGGTCATGACCGGCTCGGTGTCCCCGTCCAGGCTGACGATGCGGCGGTAGGACGGCCGTTCGACCCCACGCTCGTCGGTGTACAGGTTCTCATCCGCGTACAGATCGCTCATCTGAAACGCGCTGAAGTCCACCGGGTCAGGCGCGCTCGCCCAGCATCCGTCGAACACCTCCGGCCAACGCAGCTGCAACCACAACGACGTCCACCCGCCCGACGAGTGGCCCATCAGCATGCGGCCGTCCGTGCGGGCAACCAACCGGAATCGCTCTTCCAGGTGCGGGATCAGCTCTTCGACGAGCGCGGTACCACGCGGGCCGTTGCACGCCGAGTCGACGAAGCCGTGGTGCCCGAGGGGCGCTTCGGGGTCGAGCACGACGTAAACCGCCATCGGCGCGATCTCCTCGATGCCGTGCGTGGTGAGCATCTGCGCGTACGTCGCCGCCAGGTCGTGCCGCCCGCCGTAGCCGGGAATCTTGTACACGGTCGGCCAGCGTCGTTCGGGCGACGGATCGGTGACGTACTCCGGGGGCAATGCGACCCCGGCGCGGTGATAGACGTCGCGTCCGTAGTGGGCGCTCAGCATCGGGCTGCGCAGTTCGATCCACTTCAAGTGGTCGGTCTCCGGCGGCAACCGCATGGGCCGCACGCGGCGGTCGAGCGTCAGCCGCACGACGTCGGGGCGACGCTCGTCAAGATCGGCGGTGACCGCGGCGCTCGCCAGGTTGCCCGGACCGACACGGTGCGAACGCTCGGTGTCGTCGACGTCGAGCACGGCCTGCACCCGCACCGGCCCCCGCAGCTCGTCCAACGACGACGGGAAGGACACCGCCTCCCGGTCGATCGTGATCGTCTCCCCGGGTTGCCAGTTGTCCACCGCCACCGAGGCGATCGGTTGGGGCGGCTCCCAGAACGGCCCTTCCGACGGCTCCCGCCAGGGCCAGCGGCCGGTGCGTTCGGTGATGAAGAAAAGCACGACCCGTCCGGTCGCGGGCGTCGATCGGGTCTCGGCATCGAGCGTGATGATGTACTGGTCGCCGGCGGGCCCGGCTTCGGACGGGGGCGGCGGCGGGGCCGAGCAGACGACGAGGCCCCCGCCGGCGAGGGGGAGCGTCAGACCAAGCCGAATGAGGGAGGTTCGTCGCAACGCGAGGCTCCTTGTCGCCGCTCGCTGCCTCGGCCGGCGGGCGTCGGCCGTTTTTGCCATCGCGAGGAGCGTCTCAACCGATAGTACTGGCTCCGCCCCGCGACGAGGTGATCCCATGCGCAGCTCCCTGTCTATCGGTCTCCTGCTTCCCGTGCTTGCGGCCGTCCTGCTGCTCGCCGGCGGCTGCGAACGCACCCTCGGCGCGCTCGGGCGCACGTTCCGCGCGGGGACGGACGCGATCTCGTCCCGCCATTTGAACGACGAGCCGATCTACTTCCGGGCGACCGGCCCCCTGAGCATCGACGTGGACTCCTTCGGGGGCGACGTCGAGCTGATCGCCAACAGTGAACTCGACTACGCGGTGGTGACGGTGACCCGCCGGGCCACCCATGGCCCGGGTCGTCGCCTCGAAGCCGACGCCGCGATGACCGAGATCGAGTACTCGATCGACATCCTGCCCGGCCCCATCGGCCCGATCCTCGAGATCCGGGCGGCAACGAACAACGTCGAGCCGCACTTCCTCCGCGCCGACGTGCAAATCGAGGTCCCCGACGTGGACGCGGTGCGGATCCACACCCAACGCGGCGACGTCACGGCGCAGAACGTCCGCGGTCCGGTGGACATCCGAACCAGCGGCGGCGACGTCCGCCTGCTCACCGAACGCCCGATGACCGATTCGGTGCAGATCATCAACGACGGCGGGTCGATCGACTACCGCGTCCGCGCCGAATCATCCGGCCGCATCGACGCCGTCGCGTTGCGGGGCATGGTGCGACAGCATGCGCCGACGGGCGAGATCCTCATCGAGACCGGAACGAGCTACGACCGCCTCAACGCGACGCTGAACCGCGGGACCAACCCGGTTGTGATGCGAGCGGCGGACGGGGACATTCGGATTGCGGTGGTGGAGGATCCGACAAAGGTTGGATTGTTCATCGACTGACCGGACGCGGGCGCGGACACGGACGCGGACGCGGACGCGCACGCGGGCACGGACACGGACCCGGGCACGGACCCGGACGCGGACACGGGCGCGGACACGGACGCGGACACGGGCGCGGACACGGACCCGGACACGGACGCGGACCCGGACGCGGACACGGACGCGGACACGGGCGCGGACACGGACGCGGACACGGACACGGGCGCGGACACGGACGCGGACACGGACACGGACACGGACGCGGACACGGGCGCGGACACGGACCCGGAC
>JABDLI010000309.1 GCA_013003065.1 Phycisphaerales bacterium
GGAGTGTTGGATTCTCCATCGTGATGGACGACGCACGGCACGGACGCTTCGCTGTCCGTGGCACCGGACGCTTCGCTGTCCGTGGCACCGGACGTTGATCCGCGTTTCAGCCCAGCCGCACCATCAACGCCTTCTGCGCGTGCAGCCGGTTCTCCGCCTGGTCGAAGATCGCCGAGCCGGGGACGCGGCTGGCCGTGTACGTGATCTCCTCGCCGTAGTGCGCGGGAAGACAGTGCAGCACGGTCACGTCGGCGGCGGCGTTCGCCAGCAGCGTCTCGTTCACCTGGTACGCGGCGAACTTCGCCTTCCGGGCCTCCGCCTCCTCCTCCTGCCCCATCGACGCCCAGACGTCCGTGTAGATCACGTCGGCGTCCCGGCTCGCGGCCGCGAGGTCGGTCGTCGCGGTGATCCGGGCGTCGCGGGTCTCCCCGAGCTGCCGGGCGTCGGCGAGGATGTCGCCGTCGGGCTCGAAGCCGGGTGGGGTGACGACCGCCAGGTGCATGCCCGTGAGCGCCGCGCCATACATGAGGGAGTGGGCGACGTTGTTGCCATCGCCCGAGTAGACGCACCGCACTCCCGCCAGCCCCCCCCGCCGCTCGCGGATCGTCTGGAGGTCGGCGAGGATCTGACAGGGATGCTCGCGGTCCGAGAGCCCGTTGATGACCGGCACGGTCGCGTGCCGGGCCATCTCGGTCACGATGTCGTGGCCGAAGACCCGCGCCATGATCAGATCGCAGTACCGGCTCAGGACGAGCGCGATGTCCTCGGTGGTCTCGCGTTGGCCGAGGCTGATGTCGGCGGGCGCCAGGTAGATGGCGTGCCCGCCGAGCTGCGTCATGCCCGTCTCGAACGAGACGCGGGTGCGGAGCGACGGCTTCTGGAAGATCATGCCGAGCGTCTTGCCGGCCAGCCGCGGAGGTTCGGCGCCGGCGACGCGCTCCTGCTTGAGCGTGTCGGCGAGGTCGATGACATCGATGATCTCGTCGGCGGTGAAGTCCTTCACCGACACGAAATGACGGCAACCGGTCCGGGTGGTCATCGGGGCCCTTCCGTTTGCTTGGCCGGACTCACGCGGTCAGCACACGCTGCAGACGCTCGAACGCCCAGTCGAGATCGGACGGCTCGATGACGAGCGGCGGCGCGATCCGGATCACGTGGTCGCTCGTCTCCTTGCACAGCATGCCCTCGGCCGCGAGCATCTTGCAGTACTTCTTGGCGCCGCCCGCCTCCGGCTTCAGCTCGATGCCGATCAGCAGACCGCGTCCCCGAACCTCGCGAATGAGCGGCGAGTCGATCGTGCGGAGCCGCTCGACGAACGGGCCGCCCAGCGTCGCGGCCCGTTCGGGGAGCTTCTCGCCGGTCAGGACGCCGAGTGCCGCGGTGGCGACGGCGCACGCGAGCGGATTGCCGCCGAAGGTGCTCCCGTGGTCACCCGGGTGGAAGACACCGAGGATCTCCTTGGAAGCGAGCACCGCCGAGACCGGCATCATGCCGCCGCCGAGGGCCTTGCCGAGGATCAGGACGTCCGGCTTCACGCCCTCGTGATCGCACGCCAGCAAGCGACCGGTGCGGCCGAGCCCCGTCTGGATCTCGTCGGCGATGAACAGGACCCGCTCGCGCTCGCAGATGTCCTTGCACGCGCGGAGGTAGCCGTCCGGCGGGATGTTGATGCCGCCTTCGCCCTGGATCGGCTCGACCAGGAATCCGACGGTGCGGGGGGTGATGGCCTTGGCCAACGCGTCGGCATCGCCGTAGGGGACGATGGTGAAGCCGGGCGTCATCGGCCCGAACGCCTTGTTGCACTCGTCCGTCGAGAAGCTGATGACCGTGATCGTGCGGCCGTGGAAATTCTCCGTGCAGCAGATGATCTCGGCCGTGTCGTGCGGCACGCCCTTGACGTCGTACCCCCACTTGCGGGCGGTCTTGATGGCGGTCTCGACGCCCTCGGCGCCGGTGTTCATCGGCAGCACCATGTCCTGCCCGCACAGCTCCGTGATCACCTTGCAGAAGGGCCCGAACTGGTCGTTGTGAAACGCCCGGCTCGTGAGCGTGAGTTTCCGCGCCTGGTTCAGGAACGCCTCGACGATCGCCGGGTGCCCGTGACCGAAGTTCACCGCCGAGTACGCGCTCAGCATGTCGAGGTAGCGTTTGCCGTCGACGTCGGTCACCCAGCAGCCTTCGCCCCGGGCCACCACCACGGGCAGTGGCGCGTAGTTGCGGGCGCTGCTCGCGTCGACCAGATCCAGGTGCTCACGGGTGTGCACACCGGGCTGTGATGAGGTGGTGACCTGCGACATGTGGCACTTCCTGTTTTCGCTCGCGCGCCGCCGCCGCGACCGCCCGACGGGCGGGGTGACGGGATGCGGCTTTCATCGGCGGTCCGGTCGGGCCGGGCCGGCGGAAGGATAGGAAGGGCGTCGTTTCCACGCAAGCGTCGCGTCGGCCGAGCGTTGGCCCGTCGCGTTCGGCCCAGATACTCCACCAAGCTCACCGAATCGACCCGCACGCCGTGCCGATAATGGACCCATGACGAGGGAGCCCCGATCCGAATGCTCGCCCGCCCCGGCCGCCGCCGACATCCCGGCCGTGCCCGACGCGAAGCCCGCCCCCGGCGATGCCATCGTCATCGCGTTGGGCGGCAATGCCATCTCCCCGCCCACGCACGAGGGAACGATCACGCGGCAGTTCGAGCAGACCCGCGCCAGCGCCGCGGCCCTGGTCGACGTCATCGCCGGCGACCGTCCCGTCGTGATCACGCACGGCAACGGGCCGCAGGTCGGCAGCGCCGTGCGGCGGGTCGAGCTGTCCGCCCACGAGGTGTACGACCTGCCCCTCAGCATCTGCGTTGCGGATCTTCAGGGCGGCATGGGCTACATGATCAGCCAGTGTCTGAACGACGAGCTGGAGTCGCGGTCGCTCCCGCAACGCGTCGCGGCCATCGTGACGCGCGTCGAGGTCGACCCGAACGATCCCGCCTTCGCCCTCCCGACGAAGCCGATCGGTCCGCACTACGAGCGGGCACGTGCGGCGCGGATGCAGGCCATCGGCTGGCAGATGGTCGAGATGCCGCCGCACGGTTGGCGTCGCGTGGTTCCCTCGCCCCGCCCCGTGCGGATACTCGAGATCGACCTCATCCGGCGTCTCGTCGATCAGGGCGTGCCGGTGATCGCCGCCGGCGGCGGCGGCGTGCCCGTCGTCCGCGATGGCGACGGTCGCTTCCAGGGACGCGAAGCCGTCATCGACAAGGATCTCGCCTCCGCGTTGCTGGCGGAGCAGATCGGCGCCGCCCGGTTGCTCATCGTGACGGGCGAGGATCGCGTGTGTCTGGAGTTCGGAACGCCCTCCCAGCGGCCGCTGGACGAACTCTCGACCGCCGACGCCCGCCGGCACCTCGCGAGCGGCCAGTTCCCCCCCGGGTCGATGGGCCCCAAGATCCAGGCGGCCATCGACTTCCTCGACCGGTCGACGAATCCGGGGGCCGAGGTCATCATCTCGGACATCGACCACATGAGCGCCGCCCTGCGGGGCGTCGCCGGCACGCGGATCACCCGCTGACAGTCATCGCCTCTCTCCCTGCCGCTTCCCGGAAGGAACCACACGAATGACCGAGCGTCTCGCCGATCGCATCAACGAACTCGAGGGAGCGTTGACGGAGCTGCGTCGTCAGACGACCCGTCAGCGTCGATGGCTCGTGGGCACCGTGCTCACCGGAGCCGCCGGACTCGCGATGGCCGCCGCCCCCGCCGCCCGCGACATCCTCCAGGCCCAACGCGTGGAGATCGTCGACGCCGACGGGAACCTCGTGCTCGCCCTCGCCGCCGATGATGCCGGCGGGCGTCTGGATGTCTGGACGAAGGACGGCGCGAACGTGCTGCGGGCAGCGTCGAACGCCCGCGGCGGCGACCTCAACCTCTGGGGCGCGAGCGGCACCACGCTGTTCAGCGCGTTCGCCGGCGAGACCGGAGGCGAAGTCGGTCTGTGGGATACGGACGGACGCCGCTCGCTGCGGGCCGCCTCGTCCGGCGGCGCGGGCCGGCTCGAACTCTCCGGCGCCGGCGTCGGCCAGGTCACGCTGGGCGCTTCGCCGACCGGCGGACGACTGCAACTCGACACGCCGGAGGGCACGCCGATCATCGATGCGGGTGCGCGTCCGGATCGGCCGGGGTTCGCCGCGTACAACGCCGGCGGGCGGGCGATCTTCGCCGTCGAGCCCGATGCGCTCGTCGGCGCGACGGTGACCGTCGCCGACGGCGCCGGCGACGCGCGGATCACGATGGGCAGCGACACGCGCGGCGGATCCCTCTCGTTCCTGAACGAGCGGGGGCAGACCGCGTTGGCGGCCGGAGTCGCCGATCCCATCGGTCACGGGTTCGTCGACCTGCGAAACGCCGACGGAACGCGGGTGTTCACGGCCACCTCGAATCCCGATGGATGCGGGCGTCTCGATCTCGCCGAGCGGGGCGGGCAGACGGTGTTCACCGTCGACGGTCAGGCCGGGATCGGCGCGGTGATGGCGATGTACGAAGCGAGCGGAAAGAAGGGACTGCTCGTCGGCTCGCGGCCGCAGGGCGGATTGCTCAACCTGTTCAACCAGCGCGAGGTGCCGGTGATCGTCGCGGGGTACGCCGACCAGGGATTGGGTGGCGCCATGTCCGTCAAGAACAGCCGCGGGCTTCCCGTGGTGCACGCGACGACCAACGCCGAGGACGACGGCGAGGTCAGCGTGTACGACGCTTCCAACAGCCGTGTCCGGACGGTGAAGGTGCTCCGCTGAGACCGCCCCGCGCCATGGCACCATGACACCGTGACACGATGACACGATCCCGCGTCGCCGCCTCCTTCCGATAACGTCGGCCGCCAGCCCGCGTCCCGCCCTGATAACCACGACGGACGTCAACCGTTCGCCGGTTGGCCATCGACATCGGCGGAACCGGGGATAGGCTTAGGTTCCGATCGACGGATCGGGTTCGGAATCCACGCGTGTTCGCGGAGGCCTCGTTCGTGTCGACGGCGTCATCCCCCAACCTGCGTCTCGTGGCCGATGATGATCCGGCCTCGGTGGCCGCGTGGCGCGCTGAGGAAGGGGCGGTCGCGCGGGAGACCCGGGCGGCCGCGGCCAACCGCTCGTTGGCGCCCACCGACGCCCGCTGGGTCCTGGCCGCCCGCACCGCCTCGCTGCTGCAGGGGCCGGTCCTGACCCCGGATCGGCGACGCACGGTCCTGCGAACGGCCGACCGGCTCGGGATCCGTCTGTTCGACGCCAACCTGATCATCGCGATCGTGCAGGATCAGGCGCGGCGGGGGGAAGAGCTTGGCAACGCCGTTCCGACGTTGGCCATGGTGCCCGCCCCGAAGCGACGCAGCCGTCGTCTGAACACGCTGCGCTGGATCGCGGCCTTCGCGACAGCGCTCGCGGTCAACGCACTGCTCATTCGCTGGCTCGTGAGCTGACACCCGCTTCGTCGGTGAGCTCGACGTCGCCGTTGGACGTCCGCTCGGCGAACCCGAGCTCGACGAGCGCTTGCAACGCGGCGTCCTGCTCGGCCTGCTTCTTCGACGGTCCCCAACACGACTCGAAACGCCGCGCGCCGATCTCGACGCACACCTCGAAGCACTTGGCGTGGTCGGGCCCCTTCTCGTCGAGAATGAGATACTGCGGCGTGGCGTCGAGTTGCTGCTGGACGGTCTGCTGGAGCACCGACTTGAAGTTCTGCTGGTGACCCGACTTGTCGGCGTGCTCGACGCGGCTCTTCATCCGGCTCAGGATGAACTCGCGGGCGGCCGGCAGACCGCCGTCGATGAACAACGCGCCGATGAGCGATTCGTACACGGCGGCGAGCACCGATTGCGGCAGGTGCGTTCGGTTGCTCATGCCCTTGCCGAGGCGAAGCAGCTCGCCGAGGTCCATCGATTCCGCGACGATGGCGCATGAGTGCCGGCTGACGACCATCGACTTGATCTTCGTCATTTCCCCTTCGAGAAGGTGGTCGAAGTGTTCGTGGAGGTACGCGCAGACGACGAGCCCGAGCACGGCGTCGCCGAGGAACTCGAGCCGTTCGTTGCTGTGCAGACGCGAGTCGACGAGCGACGCGTGGGTCAGCGCTTGCTTGAGAAGATCGCGATCGGCGAAGGAGTAGCCGATGAGCTCTTCTGCGCGTTGGATTTCGTCCTCGGTCATCAACGTCCGTCCGTCCCTGACGATCGGACGCACCGGCCCGGCGGGCTCCGGCGTCCGATCGACGCGGCCGAGCCGGATCCGGAGGGCGGGCGTTCCAGTGGTCGGCCCGGACGGGCAGGCGACTGGAAGACTCGGCCGAGACGGACCGGGGTTGGCCTTCGGTTCGAGGATACTATCGGCGGCTTTGGAAGGCGACATTGGCGGCGATCGACGGGAATCGCACCCCCCGCCCCGGGAGGTCTCCACGGCCGCGGGGAGGCCCGACTGGCCCCCTGCGACCGGGCCTGCTACCCTGCTCGGCTCGCGCGGGCGTCGGCCCCCGCTCACCCGCCGTCCCGGAATCGACCCATGCACTATCCTCGCCGTGTCAGCAAGATCAAGCGCATCAGGAAGTTCGGCTTCCGGGCCCGGATGAAGACCAAGCTCGGACGGAAGATGATCAACCGCAAGCGTCGCGCGGGCCGACGCCTGACCGCGGTCTGAGTCACTTTCGCCCCGCGCTTCCCGACCCTTCTTCTGCTTCCCGTTCCTCCGCGCACAGGCGGGCGATGGCCGCCGCGGCGTCGTCGCCGTCGTAGACCACGTCGGCCAGCGCTTCGTAGGTGTCGCTGCGGGCCGCCAGCACCGCGGCCACCTCGGCGGCCGGATCGTCGCCGGTCAGGCTCGGGCGATCGCCGGCGGCGTGTTCCAGCCGGCGGGCGAGCTCCCCGGGGGTGCAACGCAGATAGAGAACGCGGGCCCGACCCGTGCGCCGCGCGTGCTCGATGAGCGACCGGGCGGCGGGGATCATCGGCGTACCACCGCCGAGAGCCACCACCTGATCCTCCTCGGCCAGGACCGACTCGAGCGCGCGGGTCTCAGCCACGCGCCAGGCGGGCTCGCCGTGAACCGTCCAGATCTCGGTGACGGAGTCCTCCGGGAACATCGCTTGCACGCGATCGTCCAGGTCGACGAAACGGAGGCGGCTGATCCGCGCGAGGTGGCGTCCGACGGTGGTCTTGCCGCTGGCCCGGGCGCCGATCAGGAGGAGGTTCATGCGTGCTCCGGAGGCCGCGCTGCGTGAAACGACCGCGACCCCGCCCGCGGGCGGGGGGCGGCGGGCCCCTCGATGGCATTGTACCCGGCGTTTCGCGGCGTTCGTTCGGACCCGGTGCTTTCACACGCGAACGGCTGACAAACGAAGTCGGGTTCCGCCAACCCTCACGAGCCGCCCATCCCCGCTTCCAGCCGCCACGCCATGCGTCTCACTGCCGCCGTCCGCTGTCGCCCAGGAAACGGTTCAGCCGGACCCGGTCCGAGTCGGTCGCAAACGACTCGAAACGCACGGCCATGCGACGCGCCGCGGGATCGTCGTCTTCGTCGTTGGTCCACACCACCCGTCCCGAAGCCGCGATCGGCTGCGGATCGGCGGGCAGGTTCAGGTCGACCTGCACGAAGGCGCCCACCGCCGGCGGCTCGTCGATCTCCAGACGCACGCCACTCTCGCTGATGTCGTAGGCGTGTCCGTCGCGGGGCGGTCCGCTCTCGGCGACCTCCTGCAGACACACGCTCGTGTACATCGGCTCGAGCCGGAATCGCTCGCACCGTCGCTGTTCGAACACCGGAACCGAAGACATGCTCGAGTCCTCCAAGGAGACGGATTCCCCATCGTCCTATCGGGCATCGAGATATCGGGCTTGAGTGGCGGCCCCGCGGAACGCGATCGGAAGACGCCCACCGACCTCGGCGCGCGGGTCCGCGATCAGCCGTCGCCGTCCTCCGCGGCCGGTCGTCCCTCGGCGACGAGCTCGATGTTGACGCCATCGATGACCACCCCGAGCCGGCGACCGATGTCCTCGATCACGTCACGGGGCAACCGCTCGATCAGGGCGTCGCTCAACGCTGCCGGCACATCGCGAAGCTCCGACGTGCCGCGGAAGGAAACGTGCAGGTGGTCGTGCGTGTTCGCGTCGTACCGGCAACACCCGTTGTTGGTCGGCATGCGACGCACGAGCCCCGCCCCGCTCAGCGCCTCGAGCGTGTTGTACACGGTCGCGAGGCTGAGCTTGCCCATGCGGGGCTTGACCAGCCGGAACAGCTCCTCGGCCGTCGGATGGCTCACGCTCTCGCGGAGCGTCTCGTACACGGCCATCCGCTGCTGCGTGCAGCGGAGGTTATGCTTTGCAAAGAGATCTCGTATCTCGACCACGCGGTGCGGCTCCTCCGGCGTCTCACCATTCCTCGGTTGATTATTGCCGCAGTATGAGCCCGCCGCCACGCCGACCGCCGGCCGGCGGATCCCGACCGCCCATGCCGCAGAATCCCCCCCCCGCCCCCGACATCGCCCCCGCCGATCTGGCGGCGTTGCGAGACCGGACGATCGCGATCGTCGGGTACGGCAACCAGGGGGCGGCCCACGCGGCGAATCTCCGGGACAACGGGCTCCAGATCACCATCGGCGCTCGTCCCGGGGGCGCCGGCTGGCGTCGGGCGGAGACGGACGGCTTTGCCCCCCGCCCGATCGCCGAGGCGGCGGCGGGATGCGATCTTCTCGTTGTCGCGTTGCCCGATGAAGTTCAGCCCGCCGTCTGGGCGAGCGACATCGCCCCCAACCTGACGCCGGGCGTCGTCGTCGGGTTTCTCCACGGGTTTGCAATTCACCACGGTCTCATCACGGCCCCCCCGGGCGTTCCGGTCGTGATGGTCGCTCCGAAGGGTCCGGGCCACACGCTGCGTCAGCGTTTCGTCGGCGGGGCCGGTCTGCCGTGCCTCTTCGCCGTCGCCGCCGACGATCCCGAGGAACGGGGCCGCGCCCGCGGCCTCGCGTGGGCGCACGGCATCGGCGGCGGTCGGGCGGCGATCATCGAGACGACGTTCGCGGACGAGACCGAAACCGATCTCTTCGGCGAGCAGGCGGTCCTGTGCGGGGGCATGACCGCGTTGATCGTGGCCGCCTTCGAGACGCTCGTCGCCGCCGGCTACCCGGCCGACTTGGCGTATATGGAGGTCTGCCAGGAGGTCAAGCAGGTCGCCGACCTCGTCTACGAGCGTGGGCTCGCCGGCATGATGGAAGCGATCAGCAACACCGCCGAGTTCGGCGCGTATCGCGCGGGCCCGGTCGTCGTCGACGACGCCCTGCGACGCCGGCTCGAGACGCAGCTCGCCGGGATCCGCGACGGCACCTTCGCGCGGATCATGATGAACGATCACGCGCAGGGCTTTCCCTGGTTCACCACGCAACGCGTCGCGTTGCGCGACCATCCCATCGAAGCGGCCGGCAAAGCCGTCCGGAGCTGGATGACCCGCGGCAGCGAGCGGACGCACCGGTGAACATCTGGGACGCCGCCATCCTGGGACTGGTCGAGGGCATCACCGAGTACCTCCCGATCTCGTCGACGGGACACTTGATCATCGCCTCGTCGCTGCTCGGACTCGGTGACACACCCGAGACGCGGCAGGCCGTCGACGCATTCCTCGTCGTCATCCAGGGCGGTGCGATCCTTGCCGTTCTCGGTCTCTACTGGCGTCGCGTGCGGCAGATGCTCGCGGGTCTGATCGGCCGCGACCGCGTCGGACGCCGTCTGGCCCGCAACTTGCTGGTTGCCTTCGCACCGGCCGCCGTCGCCGGACCCCTCCTGGACGGTTGGATCGAGACGCACCTGTTCCGGCCTCTCCCCGTGCTCGCGGCGCTCGCACTGGGCGGTCTGGTCATGATCGCGCTCGGCCCCTGGCAACGGCGGTTCTTCCACGGCAGCGGCCACGAGGATCCGGAGGACGTGCACAGCTTCGTCGATCTGGAACACCTCACCTGGCGTCGCGCGCTCCTCATCGGTCTGCTGCAGTGCGTCGCGATGTGGCCGGGCACGAGCCGTTCGATGACCACGATCGTCGGCGGCATGGTCGTTGGGCTCCGTCCCCGCGAGGCGGCGGAGTTCAGCTTTCTCCTGGGTCTGCCCACGTTGGGCGGTGCGTGCGTCTACAAGATCATGCAGGATGCGCTGGAACCGGGGCCGAGCATGTTCGAGGTCCTCGGCGGCGGCACGCTGCTCGTGGGCATCCTCGTGGCGACCGTCGCGGCGGCGTTGGCCGTCCGCTGGCTCGTCGCGTACCTGAACCGGCACGGCGTCGCCCTCTTCGGCTGGTACCGCATCGGTTTGTGCGGCACGCTGGCGGCGTTGTGGCTGGGCGGGATCGTCTCACTCGGGCCGGTCAACGGCGTCGACGGTGTTTCGCATCATCATCGCCACGGTCATCGGTCCGACGCCGCCGGGCACCGGCGAGAGGTGGCCGGCGACCTCGGCCACTTCGTCGAAGCACACGTCTCCGACCGTTCGCATGGTGCCGTCCGCATCGGCGACGCGGTTGACGCCAACGTCGATGACGACGGCGCCAGGCTTGACCATGTCGGCGGTGATCAGACGCGGCACGCCGGCCGCCGCGACGAGGACGTCCGCGGTGCGGGTGAGCGCCCCCTGGTCGGAGGTGTGGACGTTCGTGGAGATGACCGTCGCCTCCGCCCGCATGAGCAGGACCGCCACCGGCTTCCCCACGATGTTGCTCGCGCCGACGCACACGCACCGGGTGCCCGGCAACGCGACGCCGGTTGACTCGATCATCTCCATCACCGCCAGCGCCGTACACGGAACGAGGCTGCGTCGGCCGTAGACGATGTTGCCGATGTTGGCCGGATTGACGCCCTCGACGTCCTTCTCGACGGCGATGAGCGACTGGATCCGCTCGGTGTCGACCCCGTCGGGCAGCGGCAGATGCACCATGATCGCGTTGGCCGCCTCGTCGGAGTTGAGCAGGAGGACGCGACCGGCGATCTCCTCGTAGCGGGCCGTGGGGAGCAGCTCGTGCAGCACGTAGTCGATGCCGAGTTCCGCGCAGGTCTTCGCCTGATTGCGAGCGTAGATCTCCGCCGCCCCGTCCCCGGGGACGAGGATCGCATGCAGGCTGGGGCGGACTCCCCCTGCCTCCATCCGCTCGACGCGACGCCGAATGTCCTTCTTGACGGTGGCGGCGAGCGCGCGCCCATCGACGAGTTGTGCGGTGCGTCCGGTCTGCATCGTGCGTGAGCATACTCGCTTGCTGCCACGGCTGCCGCCGGCACCCGGCTGCTATACTCACCCCGTGAACGACGCTCCCAATCTCATCGCGATCAACGTCGGGAACACCCGCACCCTGGCGGGCGTCTTCGTCGGCGGCACGCTCGAGGAGACGGTGCGGGAGCCCAACGACGACCTGCCGGCCCTCGTCAAACGCGTGACGCCCTGGTGGGATCGGATCCGCACCCTGCCGCAGGCAGTGTTCATGCTCGCGTCGGTCAACGACGACGCGGCGAACCGCGTCGCGGCGACGGTGTCCGGGCAGTTCGCCACCGAGGTCTACCGCGTGGGCACCGACCTGCCCGTGCCCATCGGCGAACAGCTCGATCCCGAGACGATCACCGGCGTGGACCGGCTCCTCAACGCGGCCGCCGCCTTCGCCGTCATCGAGCAGGCATGCATCGTGATCGACGCCGGCACGGCGGTCACGGTCGACTTCGTGGACGGCGAGGGAACCTTCCACGGCGGGGCCATCGCCCCGGGCGCGCGGATGCAGCTTCGCGCGATGCACGAACACACCGCGGCCCTGCCCGACGTCCCGTTCGAGGTTCCCGACGACGACCCCTTCGGTCGCTCGACCGCCCGCGCGATGCAACGCGGCGTCTACCAGGGCATTCGCGGTCTCGTGTGGCGGCTCGTCGAGCAGTACGCCGAATACTACGGCGCCTACCCGATGGTCATCGCAACCGGGGGTGACGCGGAGGTCCTCTTCGCCGACGACGCCCTCGTCGACCGGATCGTGCCCGACCTGACCCTGCACGGCATCGCGACCGCGGCCCGCCACGCGTTGCGGGTCGACGACGCCGACCTTCCCAAGTGAACCCCGTCGTCCCCGCCGCCCGTTGCGTGGTGCTGACGTCCCCGGCGCCGGGCGCCATTGCGATCCTGCATCTTGTCGGCGACGTCGCCGCCACGCTGCCGGCGATCACCGGCCGGGACGACTGGCCCGTCGGGTCGGTGCGTCTGGTGGAGATCGCCGGCATCGACGCGGGACTGGTCACGCGGCCGGCGGTGGACGTCGCCCAGTGCATGCCCCACGGGGGTCCCCGCGTCGTGCAGCGAATCCTGGAGACGCTCGAAGAGGCGGGTGTCACCCACCACGCACCGAGGGAGGTCGACCCGCGTCTGCGGTATCCGGAAGCCGCGGACGACGCGGAGGCGCTGACGCTCGCGGCCATCGCCCGCGCCCGGAGCCCGCTGGCGATCGATCGCTTGCTTGACGAACCACGTCGGTGGCGTGCCGGCCGCCGCGTGATCGCGGACGCGGACGTCGAACGCGGACGGACGCTCGACCGGCTCCTCACCCCGCCGACGGTCGTGCTCGCCGGCGCGCCGAACGTCGGCAAGAGCACGCTCACGAACACGCTGCTCGGACGCGTCGTGGCGATCGCCCGCGACCAACCCGGCACGACCCGCGACTACACGGCGACCGAGGTCGATCTCGCCGGGCTCGTGGTCGTCTGGCACGACACGCCGGGACGCCGCGGCGACGCGGATCGTCTCGAGCGGCAGGCGCTCGCGATCGCCGAACGGGTCATCGCGGCCGCCGACTACGTCGTGGCGGTCGCCGATCCCGATCACGAGTGGCCGGTCCTGTCCCGCCGCGCCGATCTGAGGCTCGCCACCAAGGCCGACCTCCGCCCCCGCCCCGACGCCGATCTCGCCATCGACGGTCGCAGCCCGCCGGAGGTCCGGACGCTCGCCCTCCGGATCCGGGACGATCTGGTGCCACCGGCCATTCTTGCCGATCCGGGTCGCTGGCCGTTCGATGCCCGTTTGGGCCGTCCGTCCGCCCAGGCTCCCCCAGATTAACTTCCCGGTGAAAGCCCTCCGCTTTCCCTTGCTTCCCACGCTGGAGGCAGCTAGATTCGCGGTCGAGAGAGAAGTGGTCTCGTGCGCTGAGAGACGCCGAGCCCATGCAGGTGGTCGCCGATGCGGCCGCTTGAGAAGAGAGACGCGGACCGAGAAGAGAGAGAGAACATGAGATCCATGGTGCCCGTGCTGGCGTTTTGCGCCGCCTTTGTGGCCGTCGGTTCCGCAACCGCCGCACCGTCTATCGGTGGTGATCCGATCCACACCCAGGACGACGTCTTCACGGGCGGCGGTCTGTGGTCGGTGAACGTCTCGTCGTACGTGTTCGATGAGACGTCGGATCTCCCGACCGGTTTCGTGCTCGGGGCCGGAGAGATGCTCTTCGCCTACCTGCTCGACGGTGACGATGCGTTCGCGGTGTCGGTCAACACGTTCACCGTGGGCAACCCGAACCAGTCGGTGATCTCGAGCGTCGGCTTCTCCACCGACATCACCCCCGCCGGCTTCGACGCCGGCGATCGGGAGGATCCCTTCCTGTTCGGATACAGCGGTCCCGCCCAGGCGTCGGTCTTCACGTACGCGGGCGACCTCGCCGATCCGTTCTCGACGCTCGAGCCCACCGAGTGGTCGCTGGTCTGGTACATCGCCGAGTCTTCCGACTGGGCGCTCGGCCCCGGCAGCGCATCCGGTGGCGGCCTCCCCGACACCCACCTCCTGCCCGTACCCATCCCGGCCCCCGGCGCGCTGACCCTCCTCGGCGTCGCCGGACTCCTCGGGTTCGGCTGGCGCCGACGCCGCTGACCGCGGGGCCCCGTGGCCGGTCCATCAGTGAAGGGTCGACCCTGACGACGGTCGGCTCTTCTCTTTTTGTGGTGCCACGGACAGCGAAGCGTCCGTGCCGTCAGCGTCCATCGCGAAGGAGTATCTGACTCCCCCGCGCGCTGGACGACCCACGGC
>JABDLI010000190.1 GCA_013003065.1 Phycisphaerales bacterium
GTGCCCGCGTCCGTGTCCGCGTCCGTGTCCGTGTCCGGGTCCGTGTCCGTGCCCGTGCCCGCGTCCGGGCCCGCGTCCGCGTCCGTGTCCGTGCCCGCGACCGCGTCCGTGTCCGTGCCCGCGTCCGCGCCCGTGTCCGCGTCCGCGCCCCGGGGCCGGTATCCTCGTTCGACCAATGGCCCACGTTTCCCTCGAGTCCGTGACCAAACGCTTTCCCGGTGACGTGGATGCAGTGCGGGAGCTCGACGTCGAGGTGGCCGACGGCGAGCTGGTCGTGCTCGTCGGACCCTCTGGTTGCGGCAAGACGACGACGTTGCGTCTCGTCGCGGGCCTGGAGACGCTCACCGCCGGCACGATCCGCATCGACGGCCAAGTGGCGAACCGGCTCACGCCCAAGGCCCGTGACGTCGCGATGGTCTTCCAGGACTCCGCGCTCTATCCCCACATGACCGTGCGGAAGAACCTCGCGTGGCCGCTCGAGCTGCGCAAGACGCCCGCGTCCGAGATCGCGACGCGGGTCGCGGAGGCCGCCACGCTGCTCGATATCGCCTCCCTGCTCGATCGCCGGCCGGCCACGCTTTCCGGCGGCGAACGCCAGCGCGTGGCGCTTGGACGCGTCATCGTTCGGCGACCCGCGTGCGCGCTCTTCGACGAGCCGCTCAGCAACCTCGACCTGCGGCTTCGCCTGGCTCTGCGGGCCGAAATCAAACGCCTTCATCGTGCGTCCGGCACGACGATCATCTACGTGACCCACGACCAGGAAGAGGCGATGACCCTCGCCGACCGTCTCGTCGTCATGACGGACGGCGTGGCCCAGCAGACCGGAGCGCCGCTCGACGTTTACCGGCGACCCGCCAACCGCTTCGTCGCCGGGTTCCTCGGCAGCCCCCCCATGAACTTCCTCGACGGCCGTCTTGCGGGAGCGCACTTCACCGACGGCGGCGAGATCCGAACGCGACTGCCGATCCCGACGCACGCCGCCCGCGACGACACCGCCGCCGTCCTCGGCGTTCGCCCCCACGATCTTCATCTCGATCCCGCCCCAGACCACGCGATCATCCCCGCCCGCATCGACGTGATCGAGCCGCTCGGCGATCGGAAGGACGTCCACGCGGTGACCGGAACCGGGGCTCGGATCACGATGCGGACGGACATCGATCGTTCGTGCCGGGTCGGGGAGGCGGTGCGGCTGGGGGTGGCGGTGGAGAAGCTGCACGTTTTTGAGATGGGGGCGTTTGGGGGGGCGCTGGGGTAGGAGTCCCGGGGCCGGGTCCGCGGCCGCGGCCGGGTCCGTGTCCGGGTCCGCGTCCGGGACCGCGTCCGTGTCCGGGTCCGCGTCCGTGTCCGCGACCGTGTCCGTGTCCGCGACCGTGTCCGCGTCACCGCCCGGTCGTCACCCCCGCCGGCTCCCGCAGCTTCTCGAGCATCACCCGGGCGTTGTCGTTGTCCGGGTTGAGCGCGAGCGACTTCTCGTAGTGCGCGATGGCGGCCGCGTGGTCGCCGTCGATCATGAGCGCTTCGCCGAGGCTGTCCCAGGGGTTGAACGCCTCGGGGAACAGACGCGTGTTGAGCCGGAAGACGGCGATGGCGTCGGCGTGACGCCCCTGGTTGAGAAGCTGATACCCGGACGCGTTCAGGCTGGCCTCGAGCTGTTCGGGGCGGGTGATCTGCTCGCGATGGGCGTCGAAGAACGCGACCGCCGCGTCCACTCCCTGGGTGTACGCGGTCTGGGCCAGCGTGCGGTCGAGCGGCGGCCGGGGCGTTTCGTAGTCGTCGCCGTCGAGCACGCCGATGATCTGCCGGGTCATGTCCGAGAGCGGCGCTCGGCCGTGGTTGCTCAGGAGCACCACGAGCCGCTCCTCGTCGACGAATCGCGAGATGAGCGTGTTGAAGCCGTTGATGCCGCCGCCGTGTTCGATGACCCGCGTCGTGCGTGCGTCTTCGCCGAGGGTGACGTCGTGCACCCGCCACCCGTACGCGTAGTCCTCCAGGAACGGCTCGAACATTCGCGTGCGAGCCGTGGCGGGCAGCAACGCGTCGGTGTACAAGGCCCGGTCCCACCGGTGGAGATCTCCAACGGTCGAATACATCGACCCGGCCGCGTACGGGACCGACATGTCGAGGTACGTCGCGTTCGAGACTCCGTCGAGGAGACGCTCGTACCCGGCCGCGCGACGCGGGATGATCTCGGCGTGATCGTCGTACCCGGTGTCGGCCATCCCGAGCGGGTCGAGAATGTGTTCCTGCAGGACCGACGCGTACGTTTGCCCGGTCACCCGCTCGATGATCAGACCGAGCAGGAAGTACCCGCTGTTGTTGTAGCGGAACGCCGAGCCGGGCTCGAACTCCAGATCACCGCTGCAGAACTCCGCCACGAACGGTCCCGGCTTCCACGGGTCCCGATCGGCGTCGCCCCGCAGCCCGGGATGACGCGTGTAGCTCGGAATGCCGGAGGTGTGGGTGAGGAGGTGGTGCACGGTCACGACGCGGCCGGTGTCCGAGCGGTAGTCGGGTAGATACGTCGAGATCGACGCCTGCAGATCGATCTCGCCCGCCTCGACGAGCTGCATGACGAGCATCGCCGTGAACTGCTTCGTAATCGATCCGATGCGGAAACGCGTGCGCTCGTCGTTCGGGATCTCCCACTCGACGTTTGCGAATCCGGCGCCGCCTTCGTAGATCACCTCCCCCCGCTCCGCGACCAGGACGGATCCGTCGAAGAGCCCGACGTCGTGATAGGCGTCGACGAGGGCGCCGATGGTCGGCGCTGGATCGGCGGCCGCGAGCGATCCGGTCACGCCGAGAATGGCGGCAAGTGCGACGGTGCGGCAGCTCGATCGGGTCGGGAGATGGTGGTGCATGATCGTCTCGTCTTCTGTGGGTAAAGTGACACGAGCCCGGAGACGCGCTTCGGAGTTTATTTCGAGCGGCGGCCCCGGAGTTTCGGCGATCGGGGGAATTCGTCGTTTCTTCCGTGCCGGCATACCGCCACTCCGGAGCCGCTCTGGCGTCGTGCGTGAGGACCGTCGCATGAAGACCGACCACATCGAGCTCTACGTGCCGGACCGGGAGGAGGCAGCGGGGTGGTACGGGAGGGTGCTGGGATTCGAGATCATGGAAAACCACCGTGCATGGGCCGTCCCCGGCGGCCCCCTCATGATCACGAACGACGGCGGCGACACGATGATCGCGTTGTTCGAGGGGCCGGCCCAGGGCGCCGAGCCTGCGCGGGGGCTCCGTCGTCTGGCGTTCCGCGTCGGCGGCCACGCATTCGTGGAGTTCATCGCCTCATCCGGCCATTGGCGCACCCCACCCCTGGGTCCCGACGACATCGGCGATCACGAGAAGGCGATCTCGGTGTACTTCACCGACCCGTACGGCACGCCCCTGGAGGTGACGACCTACGAGCCGCAGGTCGCGCGGGAGGGGCTGGGCCGAAATCTGTCCTGACGATCACGACTCGCCGGTCTTGCCTTGGTCGCCGAGGACCTCGTCCAAGATCTCGAGCGCCAACGGCCAGTTCTCCTCGTGCCCGAGACGCGACCGCTCGGAGACGAAGCCCGAATGGGTCAAGCGGATTTCGGTGGCCGCTCCCTTGGGAACGAAGTCGATCCGAAGGATGGTCTCGGCGCCTTCCGTACCCTCGGCGGTTCCGTTTCCCGTCATCCATGTCATCTCGACGAGCTGGTTCTCTCTCAACTCGAGGAACCGGCCGTAGTGGGGATGACGGCCCCACTCGTCCCGGTGGTAGAAGAAGTACGGCCGCCCCGGCTCCGGCACCATCGAAAGCGTTCCGGCTTGGGCGAACCAGGTATCGAATCTCTTCGTCCAGGCGGCGTAGACCGCGCTCGGCTTCGCATTGATCGTGGACACGCACGTCATGTGCAGTGGTCGCGTGGAGAGGTCGGGGCGGGGGATGGGTTTCACGGGGACCTCCTGAGTCTGTTGAGTCTCGATGGCCCGCACCCGTCGGTCTGCCGGCTGCGATCTGCTGGCTGCGATCTGCTGGCAGCGGTCTGCTGGCAGCGGTCTGCTGGCAGCGATCTGCTGGCAGCGGTCTGCTGGCAGCGATCTGCTGGCAGCGATCTGCGGGCACGTGAACGACCTTTCATGACCAGTTCAGCCTGGCTTCATCACCGCGTCCGAAGCTGACCGCGATGACGGGGCGTTGTGCGTCCCGGGAAACACGAGGAGCACACCATGTTCGATTCGATCATACGAGGATGGCGGCTGCCCATCGCGGCCATCGGCCTGACGAGCGTGCTCGGGCTCGGCGTCGCCGGATGCGCCGAGGACGGGCCGATGGAGCAGGTCGGCGAGGGCATCGACGAGGCCGTCGAGGACACGGGCGATGCGATCGAGGACGCCGGCGAGGACATCGAGGACGCCCTCGATGGAAGCGGATGACCACGCTCACGGCATCGTTGACCGACCTCGCCGCGCTCGCGGCTGCACTCGTGTGCAGCGCAGTGATCGGCTGGGACCGCGAGTCGGAGGGCCGCGCGGCGGGTCTTCGGACCCACATGATGGTCGGCCTCGGCGCCGCCGGCTTCACGATCACCGCGTGGCGTCTCCTCGAAGTGGCCGGCGGTGACCCGGGACGAATGACGGGCGCCATCGTCGGTGGCGTCGGTTTTCTGGGAGCCGGCTCGATCATGAAGGCCGGCGGTCAGGTCCGCGGTCTCACCACCGCCGCCGGACTCTGGGTCGTCGCCGCCATCGGCATCGCCTGCGGTCTGCGTCACTACGACGTGGCCGTGTTCGTCTCGCTGCTGGCCCTGGCCACCCTCAAGATCGTCCGGCGGCTCGAACCCGCGATTCACGCCGAGGCCAACGAAGAGTCGAAGACCGTCGCCTGACCTTTTCAACTCGAGACGGAGACAGGAGTGATCGGAGCCGCTGGAAGGTTGCTCCTGCCCCTCGGCGTAGCGGGCCGGGTCCGCGCGAAACATCTCGGCACAGCTTGAGAAGAGGTACTCCGTGCCGCCATTCTCGATGCGATCGGCTTCGTCACCCGGAGCGACCGTCATGCCGCAGACCGGATCCGTGCGGGATGTGGCGTTGGTCATGATGCAATTCCCTCTGCCAATGCGCTGTGAGCACAGTCGCGTGGTGGACTACTCAGGCGTGCCTTTGAACTCTGGAACGGACCGACGCTCTGCCTCCTCGGCCGTCGTCGCGACTCCATTCTCCCGAATATCCCGGATCAACCACTCCATCTCCTTTATCTCCCGGCGCTGCGCTTCGATGATCTCGTCTGCGAGCTCTCGTACTCGCGGATCCTCGATCCGCGCCCGCTCGCTCGTCAGAATTGCGATGGAGTGGTGAGGGATCATGCCTTCCATGTAGTCCGTGTCACTGACCGTCACCTGACTTCGAACAAGCCCAACGCCGGCCGCGATGAGCGCAATGCCGACGGCGATCGCGATCAGATTGCGAGACTTGCTGGTGTACATGTGCAGCATGTAGAGCAGCATCACGATGACCATGCCGCCACCCATGATGAGCGTCATGAACAGGCGCGTTTCACTGAACCAGGCGTGGTCGATGAGTTGGTACGAGTGCAGATACATCAGGAGAAACATGACCGCCATCGACGTTGCGATCATGGCCGCGAACCGCGGGTAGCTTCCGCCTTGGTCCTTCTGGTCATGGTTCTGGTGGCTGCTGTGGTTCGCCATTGAGCGCCTCCTTCTAGAGTTGTGACGGTGGATGCTGAGGATGACGCGCTCTGCGTGCGTCTGAGACCAGTTCCGATCGTGAGGGCTCACTGATCACTGCGCGAGTCTCACTGAATCTCAGCCAGGTACTTCGCAGGGTCCTTCTTGAACTTGGAGAAGCATCCCTTGCAGCAGAAGCGCACGAGCTGAGTTCCGGCGACGAGTTCGACCGGATCACCCATCGAACCGAGTGCGCCGCCGGCAACGACGCAGGTGTCCAGCGGATACGACGCGCGCTGGGCATCCGCGTACGCCTTGTCGATCGTGGCCATGGACGTGCCGGGCGCAGCTTCGAACGTCTCGATGCAGCTCGCGCAGCAGAAGCGAACAAGGCGATTGCCGTACACGTAGTCGACCGGCTCGCCCATCGAGCCGAGTGCGCCACCGGCCACGACACACGTGGACAAGGGATAGGTCTCGGTCTGCAGTTCGACGATCTGCTTGTCGAGCGCCATGAAGTACTTCGCCGGATCGGCCGTGAACTTCGGGAGACAGCCTGCGCAACAGAAGCGGACGAGCCGGTTTTTGTAGACGAGGTTTACCGGATCACCCTTCGAGCCGAGCGTGCTGCCCGCGACGATGCACGTGTCGATCGGATAGTGCATGAGCTGCGCATTGACGATGGCCTGATCGAGCTTCTCGATGAACTTCGCTGGATCAGCCTCGAACTCCTTCACGCATCCGTTGCAGCAGAGCGTGATCTCTCGCCCCTCGTGCTTCAGCGTCACCGGATCACCCATGGAGCCCAGCTTCTCGCCGGAGACGATGCACGTGTCCAGTGGGTACGGGAACGACACCGACGCGGGCTGTGACGTGGCAGATCCGCCCGTCGAATCCTGATGGACCTGGCCGGGCTCCTCGCCGCGCATTGCCAGCGCTACGAATGCGTCGCGCCGGCTCTCGTCCCATGCGAGGAATGCCTTTCCGCATCCGGGGCAGCAGAGACCGATCGTCTGGCCCTCGTACTCGATCGTGCCGGCGGACGGAACAATGGGCTCCTTGCCGATCGGGCAGTTCGCGTTGATCGGCTTGTCGCTCGCCGTGGCAGCGTGGGCGAATGTCGCAGGCACGAGCATCGCACCGAGGGCCAGCGTGATTGAACAGTACAGCATTCTCATAATGACACTCCTTGTGAAACCGGCGTTGGGCGTGAATCAGGGGTCGGAGCTGAGCGAGGCGACAGACGATGCCGCCACTCGAGCATCCAGCAATAGAGAATCGGAACGACGAACCAGGTGACCGACGCGACGACCATGCCGCCGAACGTCGGGATGGCCATCGGCACCATGATGTCGGAGCCGCGTCCCGTACTCGTCAGGACGGGCAGCAGTGCGAGAATCGTCGTGGCACTGGTCATGACCGCCGCGCGGATACGCAGGCGGCCACCATCGACGACCGCCGCGCGTATCTCGTCGATAGACGCGGGCTTGCTCTCGTCAAGTGACTGGCGAATGCGAGTCGCCATGATCACGCCGTCATCCGTTGCGATGCCGAACAGGGCGAGGAAGCCGACCCACACCGCCACGCTGAGGTTGAACGGCCGGACCTGGAAGAGCTCCCGTAGATTGGTGTCGAGAAGCGTGACGTCGAGAAACCACGGCTGCGCGTAGAACCACAGCATCAGGAACCCTCCGCCCCACGCGACGAACACGCCCGTGAACACGAAGAACGTCAGCGCCGTGTTCCTGAACTGGAAGTACAGCAGCAGGAAGATGATGCCGAGGGACAGCGGCAGCACGATCGCGAGCCGCTTCGTAGCCCGCAACTGGTTCTTGTACGAGCCGGAGAACTCGAAGCTCACACCGGCCGGCACGGACAACTCGCCGGCGTCGATCTTGCTCTGAATGAATGCCTGCGCTTCCTGAACGACGGTGACTTCTGCCGTGCCCGGAATTTTGTCGAAGAGCACATAAGCAACGAGGAACGTGTCCTCACTCTTGATCATCTGCGGGCCGCGGCGGTAGATGATGCGGGCCAGTTCCGCGAGTGGAACCTGTGTCCCGTCGGGCGCTGGGACGAGGATCTCGCCCAGCGTCTCTGGCTGGTCGCGGAGCTCGCGCAGATACCGCACGCGCACCGGATAGCGTTCGCGCCCCTCGACCGTCATCGTGAGGGGCTTGCCACCGATGGCGACCTCGATGACCTCCTGCACATCCGCGATCTGGATGCCGTAGCGTGCGATGCGCTCGCGGTCGATCTCGATCTCCAGGTATGGCTTGCCGACGACCCGGTCGGCAAAGACCGCCGCGGGCTGGACGGATGGCACCTGCTTGAGCAGCCGTTCCAATTCCAGTCCGAAGCTCTCGATCGATTCGAGATCGGGGCCGTAGACCTTGATACCCATCGGCGCCCGGAATCCGGACTGGAGCATCACGATGCGCGTTTCGATCGGCTGGAGCATCGGTGCGCTCGTCACGCCCGGCATGTCAGCCGCTTCGACGATCGCGTTCCAGATGTCCTGAGGGCTCTGGATCTCATCGCGCCACTGGCGGAAGGGACGACCGTCGTCGTCTCCGATCAACTCACCATTCTCGTCTCGCTCGAACTGGCCGTCATCATCCACCGCGAAGGTGCGGCGCACGCCGCGCTCATCGGTGATGTACTCGCTCTGGTACTGAATGACGGTCTCGACCATCGAGATCGGGGCTGGATCGAGCGGGCTCTCGACGCGACCGATCTTTCCGACGGCGAGTTCCACCTCGGGCACGCTCATGATGCGGCGATCGAGTTCCTTGAGGATGTCGGTCGCCTCGCCGATCGATGCGTGCGCCATGGTCGTCGGCATATAGAGGAACGCGCCCTCGTCGAGCGAGGGCATGAACTCACTGCCGAGGCCCGGGAACGAGTGCGCGACCGCGACGACGTTCTCGTTGCGACGAATGGATTCGGGCAGCCAGCCGAACACGCGATCAAAGCCGAGCCAGACAGTCGCGCCGAGGACCGCGATGAGGATGCCGGGAGAAAGCGCTACGAGCTTGTGCCGAAGCGACCACGAGAGCACCAGCGGGAATGCGAGCCGAATCAACCAGAACGCGAGCAGCAAGACGCCGATGATCAGGCCGATGAACAGCGCGTTGCCGACGACGCCGGGCTCGGGACCCAGCGGCTCCCACGCGGCCGCGAGCACGGCCAGGACGACGACCACGGCGACGAGGTTCGCCGACCACTGGATGGTGCGCGCGATGGCCGCGGGGAGCATCGGCCGGAAGAGATAGAACGCCGCGAATGCAGCGATCAGTCCACCCGCGAGCAGGGATCCCCAAACGGCGATGGCAACGCCCGTGAGCAGCAGTACGCTCGCCCCGACAAGACGGACGAGACGCGCTCTGACTCGGAAGCCCATCAATACCTGCGCAGCTGACGGGAGAATCGTCAACGCAATGATGATCGAGGCGACGAGCGCGAACGTCTTCGTGTACGCGAGGGGCTTGAAGAGCTTGCCTTCAGCTGCCTCCATCGTGAAGACGGGGAGGAATCCGACGACCGTGGTCGCAACTGCGGTCAGCACGGCGCCGCCCACTTCGGCGGAAGCGCGATACACGACTTCAAGGCGCGGCTCCGCTGGGTCCGCCTCCTCCAGCCGTCTGAGGATGTTCTCGCTCAGCACAATGCCGACATCCACGATCGTGCCAATCGCGATCGCGATACCGGACAGCGCCACGATGTTGGCGTCGACGCCGAACGTCTTCATTCCGATGAACGTCATCAGCACCGTGATCGGGAGCATCATTCCGATCAGGATGCTGCTGCGCAGGTGCATGACCATCAGCACGACCACGATGATCGTGACGAAGACCTGTTGCTCGATTGCGGAATTCAGCGTCTGCAGCGTCTCCTGAATCAAACCCGTCCGGTCATAGAACGGCACGATCGTGACGCGGCTCTCCGTCCCATCCGCGAGCACCTTGGAGGGGAGGCCCGACGCGATGTCGTTGATCTTTGCCTTCACCCGCTGGATCGTGGCCATCGGGTTCTCGCCGTATCGCACGACGACCACACCTCCGACTGCCTCCTCGCCGGCCTTCGTCAGGACGCCGCGCCGCAGCGCAGGCCCCAGAGACACCGTTGCGATATCGTCGATGAGAATGGGCTGCCCGTCGCGCGCCGTGATCGCGGTCTGTTCGAGATCCTTGACGTCCTTGATGAAGCCGAGACCGCG
>JABDLI010000310.1 GCA_013003065.1 Phycisphaerales bacterium
GCCGCCCGACGCGGCGACCGGGCCGCGGCGTTGGCCGACGCGCTTGCCATCGACGCCGTCGAGCCGTGCGCGGTGACGGCGCTCGACGACACGCGGTACGACGCCATCGTCAACGCGACTCCGGTCGGCATGACCGGCGGCCCCGACCCGGCGACGAGCCCGCTCCCGGCGACCGTTCCCGTCGACGACGGCGTGACCGTCCTCGACACGGTGTACACGCCGCCGATCACGCCGCTGCTGGAAGACGCCGCGACCCGGGGCGCCGCGATCGTCACCGGCGAGGACATGTTCGTCCGGCAGGCGGCCGCCCAGTGCAGCCGGTGGACGGGGCACGCGGATCCGCTGCCGCTCTATCGTGCCGCGCTGTCCGCCTAGGTCGTGTCGGATCTCTGGACACGACCTAGAGCACGAATCGTCGCAGGTCATCGTCCGTCAGCACCGCGTCCAGCCGCTCGCGGACGAAGGCGGGGGTGATCTCGATACGCTGCGTCCCTTCGGCGACGAGATCCGGCGCGTCGAAGCTGATTTGCTCGAAGACCTGCTCGATGACGGTCATGAGCCGTCGCGCGCCGATGTTCTCCATCCGGTCGTTGGCGGCGGCGGCGAGCTCGGCCATGGCGTCGATCGCCTCTGCTTCGAATGCGATGGTCAGACCCTCGGTGGCCAGCAGCGCTTCCTGCTGGCGGGTGAGGGCGGCGTCGGGCTCGGTCAGGATGCGTCGGAAGTCGTCCTTCGTGAGCGGATCGAGCTCGACGCGGATGGGGAACCGCCCCTGCAGCTCGGGCATCAGGTCGCTCACGGACGCGGCGTGAAACGCGCCCGCCGCGATGAAGAGGATCTGATCGGTGTGGATCACGCCGTGACGGGTGTTGACGGCCGAACCCTCGACGATCGGCAGGAGATCGCGTTGCACGCCCTGGCGGGAGACGTCCGCACTCCGTCCGTCCCCGGAGCCCGAGGCGATCTTGTCGATCTCGTCGAGAAACACGACGCCCGTCTGCTGGGTGCGTTCGATCGCCTGCTCGATGATCTTCTCTTCGTCGAGGAGCTTCTGCGTCTCTTCGTCGAGCAGCAGCGTCCGAGCGCGGGTGACCGTCACGCGGCGGCGGTGCGTGCGATCGGGCATGAGGTTCTCCAGCATCGACGCCATCCCCGGGTCGAGCTGGTCGGGGCCCATCATCCCCACGAGCGGCATCGCCTGCTTCTCGCGTACGGTGATCTCGATCTCGCGGTCGGCGAAGAGGCCTTCGCGCAACTTCGCCCGCATGCGGTCACGCAGGAGGCTCCGCTTCTCGGCATCTTCGGCCGGCTCGCCCGCTTCGTTGCGATCGGCCGAGGCGTCCTGCCAGGCGGGCACGGGGGCCAGTCCCTCCGTTCCCAGGAGCAAGCTGACCAGCCGCTCCTCGACGATCGACTCCGCCTCGCTCCGCACCCGCTCGGCGTGCTCGGCCCGGACCATGTTGACCGCGAGCTCGAGCAGGTCACGGACCATCGACTCGACGTCACGCCCGTGGTAGCCGACCTCGGTGTACTTGCTGGCTTCGACCTTGATGAACGGTGCTCCCACGAGCGTCGCGAGCCGGCGGGCGATCTCGGTCTTCCCGACCCCGGTGGGACCCACCATGATGATGTTCTTCGGCGCGACCTCCCGCGCGAGGGCGGGGTCGAGCTGCTGCCGACGCCAGCGGTTGCGCACCGCGACGGCCACGGCCCGCTTGGCGCGATCCTGGCCGATGATGTGCCGGTCGAGCTCGGCGACGATTCCGCGCGGGGTGAGGTCGTTCATTGCCGGCATGGTAGAGGATGGCGACGCGGCGTCTCGGCGTCACCGGCTCGACGGGTCGCTACCATGACGACCCATGGCCGCGCTCACGCTGGAAACCGCCGGGGAGTCGCACGGACCGGCGCTGACCACGCTCGTGCGGGGGATGCCGGCGGGTCTGGAGATCGATCTCGACCTGATCAACGGCGAGCTGAAGCGGCGGCAGGGTGGCTACGGTCGCGGCGGTCGCCAGCGCATCGAATCCGACGCGGTGACGTTCCTCGCGGGCGTGCGGCGCGGCCGCACGACCGGCGCTCCGGTCGTGATGCAGATTCCCAACCGCGACAGCCGCCTCGACGACCTGGAACGCACGCCGCCCGTCTACCGGCCCCGTCCGGGGCACGCGGACCTCGCGGGAAGCGTGAAGTGGCTGACGACCGACTGCCGGGAGACCCTCGAACGCGCGAGCGCCCGCGAAACCGCAGCCCGTTCGGCCGGGGGCGCCCTCGCCCGGTGTCTGCTCCGGGAGTTCGGCATCGAGGTCTTCGGCTTCGTCCGCGGCATGCTCGACGTGCAAACCGGCGTCGCGGTGGACGAGGCGAACCTCCCCTCGTTGCGGGCCGCCCGGGACGCGTCCGAGGTCTACTGCCCCGATCCGGACGCCAGCCGCGCGATGATCGACCGCATCCGCCAGGCGAAGGTGGACAAGGACACCGCGGGCGGGTGGGCGGAGGTCCACGTCTTCGGCTGCCCGATCGGGCTCGGCTCGTGCGTTCATTTCGAGGAGAAGCTCGACGGCCGTCTCGCCGGCGCCGTGATGAGCATTCAGGCCTTCAAGGCGGTCGAGATCGGACTCGGTCGCGCATGCGGCGCCCGCCCGGGCTCGCAGGTGCACGACCCCATCGCATTCGATCCCGCCGAACGTTCGCGACCGTCGCTGGGCTTCACCCGCGTGACCAACCACGCCGGCGGCCTCGAAGGCGGCATGACGAACGGCATGCCGGTCGTGGTGACCGGCACGATGAAACCGATCTCGACGCTGCTCCGCGGTCTGCCGAGCGTCGATCTGAACTCGAAGCAGCCGGAACACAGCGCCTACGAACGCTCCGACGTGTGCGCGTTGTCGGCGGCCAGCGTGGTGATGGAAAACGTGGTCGCCTTCGAGATCGCCCGCGTCTTCCGGACGAAGTTCGGCGGCGACTCGATGCCGGAGGTGCGTGCGGGGTACGAGGCGTACCTGGACCTGGCGCGGCGTCTGCCGCTCGAGAAGCCGGGGGAGGCACCGCCGATGGAGGCGGAGCAGACGGAGCGGTGACGCGGACGCGGACGCGGGCACGGACGCGGACGCGGACACGGACACGGACACGGACACGGACACGGACGCGGACACGGACACGGACACGGACACGGACGCGGACGCGGGCACGGACACGGACACGGACACGGACACGGACACGGACGCGGCCCCGGCCCCGGCCCCGGCCCCGACCCCGGCCCCGAAAACCTCTTTATCCCGCGACGACCCCTTTTCCCTTGAACCAACCCCCACCCCACGAATATCAATCTCTTGCAAACCCCCGAACCCCCGGATCCCCGCGGGGTCGTGGTTTCTGGATCCCGAGGAGAACACCGATGTCGAAGACCTCCCACCGCCGGTTGGGCGCCCTCACCATCCTCTTGCTCGCGGTGGCGTGGATGACGCCGGCGGCGGCGGGGCAGGCCACGCCGGGCAAGGACTCCCCGAAGCCGGAGTACCCGCCGTTTGCCACGGTGATCAAGGGCTTCGAGAAGGTGGTCTCGACCGCCGACGGCGCGAAGCCGCTCTACGAGCTGTATCGCGAGAAGAAGACCGGCCGGCTGCTCGGCGTGCTGCCGAGCGGGTACGGCAAACAGCTCGTCATGATCGCGTGCACGGTCTCCGGCGGTGATCCGCAGGCCGGCGTGATGGGGCCGACCCACTACGCCAAGTGGCGGAAGATCAACAAGCAGCTCGCGCTTGTCGAGCCGAACCTCCTCGTTCGCACCGAGGGCGACCGTCAGGCGAAGGACTCGATCAAGGATCTCTACACGGGCCGCGTGATCCTCTCGACGCCGATTCTCTCGATGGCCTCGGGCAACCGGCCGGTCATCGACCTCGGTCAGATCGGGCTCGCGCAATCGTCCAAGCTGTTCGGAGCGTCGGTGTGGGGCGCCTACGGTCCGTCGCTCGGCGGGCTCAACCATCAGCTCGCGACGCTGACCAAGGCCAAGGCGTTTCCCGAGAACATCATCTTCGAATACGAAGCGCCACGGCGTGACGGGCGGCTCGTGCGGCTGAGCTACTCCATTGGATCCCTCAAGGGGACGCCCGGCTACAAGCCGCGGGCCGCGGACGCCCGGGTCGGGTATTTCTACAACTGGCACCAGGACTTCGCCCGCACCGCGAACCGGGAGGTCACCGATCGTTACATCACGCGGTGGCATCTGGCGAAGGCCGACCCCAAGCTCTCCGTGAGCCCCCCGAAGCAGCCCATCGTCTGGTACATCGAGCACACCACGCCGGTGCAGTTCCGCCGCTACGTCCGGGACGGCATCCTGATGTGGAACCAGGCGTTCGAGCAGGTCGGCTTCTTCGGTGCGGTCGAGGTCTACCAGCAGGACGTCGAGACCGGCGCCCACATGGACAAGGATCCCGAAGACGCGCGATACAACTTCTTCCGGTGGAACGCGTCGGATCAGGGCTACGCCATCGGTCCCAGCCGCAGCAATCCGATGACGGGCGAGATCCTCGACGCCGACGTCGTGTGGCACCAGGGGCTCACTCGCGCCATCCGCGGCATGCTCGAGAACCTCTCCGAGGATCTCGTCGAGCAGTCCTTCAGCCCCGAGACGCTCGCGTGGCTCGACGAACACCCGACGTGGGATCCGCGGGTCCGGCTCGCCCCGCTCGCGCGGCGTGACCAGAAGATGCGTGAACATGCCCTGAACGCCGCCCGCGCGGTGACGGAGCCGCTCACGAGCCACGAACATCCGTGGACGCACGGCATCAACGATCCGACCAACAGCGCCTGCCGGATCGGCCGGATGCTCGCTCTGGATCTGGCCCTCGCCGACGCCGCGCTCCTGGCCGGCGTGATGGACCCGGTGAGCGACGATCTTCTCGACGGGCTGCCGGAGGAATACGTCGGTCCGATGATCCGCTACATCTCGGCCCACGAGGTCGGGCACTGTCTCGGTCTCCAGCACAACATGGCGGCCTCGACCATCCGCACGCTCGAGGAGATCAACTCCGAGGGCTTCGAGGGTCCCACGGTCGGTTCCGTGATGGACTACGCGGCCGTCAACATCAACCACGAGCTCGGCGAGGTGCAGGGACCCTATGCGACGAGTGAGCTCGGGCCGTACGACGTCTGGGCGATCCGGTTCGGATACGGCCCGGAAGACAAGGTCAAGGACGTGCTCGCCGAGGTCAGCGAGCCCGATCACGTGTACGTCAGCCAGCTGGCGATGGCGGTGGGCAGTGATCCGCGGAACATGACGTGGGATCTGGGCGCGAACAACCTGGAGTTCGCCGAATCGCGTCTCGACCTCGCACGCACGCTTCGCGAGAAGCTCGTCAGCGATCTCGTCGAAGACGGCGAGTCGTGGAAGACCGCCCGCGACCGGCTCGGATCGCTCATGAGCACCCAGCTCCAGGGCATGTTCATCGCCTCGCCGTGGATCGGCGGCAGCTACATCAACAACGACTACAAGGGCGACCCCGGCGGGCGCGCGCCCATCGGCGACGTTGATCCCGACGCCCAGCGTCGGGCGATGAAGCTCATCATCGACAATGCCTTCGAGGACGCTGCGTTCGGTCTGACCCCCGAGCTCATCCGCCATCTCGGTCGCGAGTACTGGTGGGATCCCGCCGCTCAGGCGTCTTTGATGGAAGACCCCAGCTTCGATGTCCACGACGTCGTGGGCGGCATGCAGGCCACGGCGCTCACGCTGCTCATGAACCCCTCGACGCTTCGGCGGGTCTACGACAACGAGTACCGCCACGAGGGCGAGGGCAAGCCGCTTTCGGTCGCCGAAGTGGTCACGGGCGTGACGGATGCCGCGTGGCGCGAGTGCGCGACCCGCCGCCGCAGCTCCGACTTCGAGATCTCCAGCTTCCGCCGGAACCTGCAGCGGGAGCACGTCGACCGACTCGTCGACCTGGCGTTGCTGCAGAACACACCCAGCCCCGCCATCCGCACGATCTCCGCCCTCGCCACCAACGAGCTGCGGCGGGTCAAGGAGATGACGAGCAACGCGCCGCGGAGCGGGGTCGATCCCTACGTCGCGGCGCACCTTGCGGACATCCGCACGCGGATCGAGAAGGCGATGGAGGCGGCGTACGTGATCGTGAACTGAGGTCTCGGGCGATCACGGGCGGCGTCCATCACGAAGGTGCCACGGACAGCGTCCGTGCCGTGCGTCGCCCGCTGCGCGGGGGAGTGAAGCACCCCACTGCAATGGACGCGTGACGGCACGGACGCTTCGCTGTCCGTGACACCCGGCGAGCGCCGTGCGGCGGGTGAATCACCCCACCGCCGGCAATACCCGCTTCCTCAGCCTCCCATCGGCACGCCCTGCCGCTCCCGGGTCATTGCCGCGCGTCCCGCGATCGGGACGTAGGGCCGGCGGTCATGGCCGACGTAGAGCTGCCGCGGGCGGGCGATCTTCTGTTCATCGTCGAGGAGCATCTCCTGCCACTGCGCCAGCCACCCCGTCATCCGGGGGATCGCGAAGAGGACCGTGAAGGCGTCGGTCGGGAAGCCCATCGCCTCGTAGATCAGGCCCGAATAGAAGTCGACGTTCGGGTAGAGGTGCCGGTCGACGAAATACGGATCCTCGAGGGCGATCCGTTCGACCTCGAGAGCGAGGTCGAGCAGCGGGTTGCGACCCGTCACTTCGAAGACCTGGTCGGCGATTGCCTTGAGGATCTTCGCCCGCGGGTCGTACTCCTTGTAGACGCGGTGGCCGAAGCCCATGAGCTTGCGTTCACCCTGCTTGACCGACTCGATGTACCGGGGAACGGACCGAAGGTCGCCGATGTCACGCAGCATCCGCAGGACCTGCTCGTTCGCGCCTCCGTGCAACGGACCGTACAACGCGGCGGCCGCACCGGCCGACGCGACGAACGGATCGGCCAGGGAGCTGCCGATGCTCCGCATCACGTTCGCGCTGCAGTTCTGCTCGTGATCGGCGTGCAGGATGAAGAGCACTTCGAGCGCGCGCTCCAGCACGGGATCGGGCTCGTAGCGGGCCTCCCGCATGCGGAACATCATGGCCAGGAAGTTGCCGGCGTAGCCGAGATCGTTGTCCGGGTACACGTAGGGATACCCGAGCCTGTGCCGGTAGGCGAAGGCGGCGATCGTCGGCACCTTGCCGATGAGCCTCCGGATCTGGAGCGCCCGCGACTCCGGATCGCCGACCTGGCGTGCGTCGGGATAGAACGTCGACAACGCGGCCAGCGTGCTCACGAGGATGCCCATCGGATGGGCGTCGTGGTGGAAGCCGTCCATGAACTTCTTCGTGTTCTCGTGGAGCATCGTGTGCGACGTGATGTCGGCCGTCCACCCGTCGAGCTCCGTCGCGGTGGGAAGCTCGCCCGTGATGAGCAGGTACGCGACTTCCAGGAAGCTCGAGTGCTTCGCGAGCTCGTCGATCGGGTAGCCCCGGTAGCGGAGAATCCCCCGGCCGCCGTCGATGAACGTGATCGCACTGCGACACGAGGCCGTGTTGAGAAACGCGGGGTCGTAGCTGAGTATGCCGAAGTCGCTCGCGTCCTCCTTGATCGCACGCAGCTCCATGGCGCGGATCGCGCCATCTCGAATCGGCATCTCGTAACCGCGTTTCGTCCTCTGGTCGGTGATGGTGAGCGTGGTGGCCATCGACGGCTCCTTTCCCGCGCACGCATCGCGCGGAACGAGTAATGGACCGGCATCCCGCCAGTTCGATCGTCGGCAACGGGCGGGCTGGCGTCCATGGGGACCTCGCCTCGATCGGTGTCGTCGAACCGCAAGTCCCGAGGAACAACCCGCGGCGCTGGCCGGCGACGCGGGTCCGCTTCGATATCTGACCGCACCGTCCACAATCCCGCTGCACGCAGCCGACCCCTGTTCACCCGACCCCGACGATCGGGACCGGATCCCTGTGGTCGGGAGCAGCGCGAGGGGGGAATGATTGCACAACGGCGATTTCCACCTCCGCTTGGTCCGCTGACAAGGAGACCGGTCATGCCCGTACAGAAGCTCAAGAAGTACTTGGACGACAACCTGGTTCCGTACGCCACCATTACCCATTCACCGGCGTACACGGCGCAGGGGATCGCGAGCGTGGCCCACATACCGGGACGGGAGCTCGCCAAGAGCGTGATCATGAAAGTGGACGGCCGTCTCGCCATGATGGTGCTGCCCGCCATGGAGCGTGTCGACACCGTCGCCTTCCAGCACGCCATCGGCGCGAAGCGGGTCGCGATCGCGAACGAGCGTGACTTCGAAGATGCGTTCCCCGGCTGCGAGGTCGGCGCCATGCCGCCGTTCGGCAACCTCTGGGATGTTCCGGTCTACGTCGGCGAGTCACTCACCGAAGACGAGCTCATCGCATTCAACGCGGGCTCGCACACCGAGCTGATTCAGATGATGTACGAGGACTTCGAGCGGCTGGTGAAGCCGACGGTGGTGCCGACGCACGCGCCGGTGTAAGGGGCGCGGTGCCATCGCTCGTGCCACGGACAGCGAAGCGTCCGTGCCGTGGATTGTCCGTCGCGGGGGGAGTGACACGCCTCCCCTCCGCGATGGGCGACTCATCGACTGGTGCCACGGACAGCGAAGCGTCCGTGCCGTGCGTCGTCCAATGCGAGAGGGACACCGACTCCCCTGCACGATGGACGCTGACGGCACGGACGCTTCGCTGTCCGTGGCACCGTTGGAATGGGCGGCGTCCGACCGCTCGAGACGAATTCCAATTTGCGGTTTCTTCGTTCCCTACTCTCAGGGTCCAATTCCACTTCCCATTCCAAATCCAATTCTCCCCCAACCGCGAAACACGCCGGTGACCTCCGGACGCCCTGCGCATGCACGGGCGGCGTCCTGCCGCCCTCGGCCTCAGTTGGTCGTTCGCTGAACGCTGAGTCGTCCGGCGCGGAACCGACCCCCGCTCGATCCGCCGCATCCTGCGGCGACGCACAAACCTGCCCGGACGCCCAATCTCGCCGCCCGCATCCTGCGGGCTGGCGTCTGGATGGTTCAGCGTGGGTTCGGACCATTTTTCGCACCGCCTCCGGCGGGTGCAGGCTGCGTGGGGACCGGCGGCGTCCATGCCGCCTCGGGCAGGTTGGGTCGGGCGCTTGCGCGAAGGGCGCGTTTGCGCTGACGCCGCCTCGAGCAGGTTGGGTCGTGCGGTTGCGCGAAGGGCGCGTTTGCGCTGACGCCGCCGCGTCCGCGTCAACGTCCGGTTACCCGACGATCTCGGCTTCGAGCGCCCCCTTGTCGAAGACGAAGCTCTTTCCCTGGAAGTCCACCTCGATCGCGTCGCCGCTCTCGAAGTCGCCCGACAGAATCCGCGTGGCCAGTGGGTTCTCGATCCGCTGCTGGATCACCCGTTTGAGCGGACGCGCGCCGAACTGCGGGTCGTAGCCGGCTTCGGCCAAGGCGACCTTGGCCGCCGGCGTGAGTTCGAGGCCGAGCCCGCGGTCGGCCAGGCGGCTTCGAAGCTGGCCGAGCTGGATCTCGACGATCGAGGTCAGGTCGTCCGGAGTGAGCTGGCGAAAGATGACCGTCTCGTCGATGCGGTTCAGCAGCTCGGGTCGCAACGCGCGTTTGAGCTGGTCCCGCATGAACGCTTCGATCTCGACGTCGAGCGCGCCGGCGCCCGACAGCTCCAGGAGCTGCTCGGAGCCGATGTTGCTCGTCATCACGACGATGGTGTTGCGGAAGTCCACGGTGCGCCCGTGGCCGTCGGTGAGCCGACCGTCGTCGAGGAGCTGGAGGAGGATGTTGCTGACGTCCGGGTGCGCCTTCTCCATCTCGTCGAACAGCACAACGCAGTAGGGGCGTCGTCGCACCGATTCGGTGAGCCGGCCGCCCTCTTCGTAGCCGACGTAGCCCGGAGGCGCGCCGATGAGGCGGGCCACCGCGTGCTGCTCCATGTACTCGGACATGTCGATCCGCACGAGCGCGTCCTCGGTGTCGAAGAGCTGCTCCGCGAGCGCCTTGCACAGCTCGGTCTTGCCGACGCCCGTCGGCCCGAGGAAGAGGAACGACCCGATCGGCCGGCTCGCCTCGCCGAGGCCCGCGCGGCTGCGCCGGACCGAGTCGGCGACGGCCGTGAGCGCCGGCTCCTGCCCCACCACCCGCGTACGCAGTTGATCCTCGAGCTTGAGCAGCTTCTCCCGCTCGCCCTCGACGAGCCGGGTGACCGGGATGCCCGTCCACGACGCGACGATCTCGGCGATCTGCTCGGCGTCCACCTCCTCGCGGGAGAGCGCGGTGCCCGACGCCTGCCGCTCGGCGAGCTTCTGCTCGGCGGCGTCGAGCCGCTCGTCGAGCTCGCGGAGCTCGCCGTACTGAATGCGAGCGGCCCGCTCCAGGTCGCCGCGACGCTGGGCTTGATCGAGCTCGATGTGCTTGCGGTCGATGACCTCCTTGACCTCCTTCACCTCGTCGAGCTCGGCCTTCTCGTCTTCCCACTGGGCCGTGAGGGCGCGGTTCTGCTCGCCGAGGGCGGCGAGGTCGGCCTCGATCGCCTCCAAGCGTTTGCGGGAGTCGTCGTCGCTCTCGAGCTTGAGCGCCTCGCGCTCGATCTCCAGCTGCATGATCTTCCGACGCAGCTCGTCGATCTCCGTCGGCATCGAGTCGTTCTCGATCCGCAGACGCGACGCGGCTTCGTCGAGGAGATCGATCGCCTTGTCCGGCAGGAAGCGGTCGGCGATGTACCGGTGGCTGAGCGCGGCGGCGGAGACGATCGCAGCGTCCTGGATCCGCACGCCGTGGTGCGCTTCGTACCGCGGCTTGAGACCGCGGAGGATCGCCACCGTCTCCTCGACCATCGGCTCGCCGACAAGAATCGGCTGGAAGCGGCGTTCGAACGCGGCATCCTTCTCGATGTGCTGGCGATACTCGTCGAGCGTCGTGGCGCCGATCACGCGGATCTCGCCGCGGGCGAGCGCGGGTTTGAGGAGGTTGCCGGCCGAGACCGCGCCTTCCGCCGCGCCGGCGCCGACGATCGTGTGCAGCTCGTCGATGAAGAGGATCACCCGGCCCTCGGAGGCCTTCACCTCCCGCAGGACGGCCTTGAACCGCTCCTCGAACTCGCCGCGAAACTTGGCGCCCGCAAGCAGCTGGCCGACGTCGAGCGCGACGACACGCGCGTCACGCATCGAGTCGGGGCAGTCGCCGTTCACGATGCGAAGCGCGAGCCCCTCGGCGATGGCGGTCTTGCCCACGCCGGGCTCGCCGATCAGCACCGGGTTGTTCTTCGTGCGGCGGGAGAGCACCTGGATACACCGGCGAATCTCCTCGTCTCGGCCGATCACCGGGTCGAGCCGGCCGGCCGTCGCCTGGTCGTTGAGGTCGATGCCGTACTTCTTGAGGGCCTCGAAGGTGGACTCGGCCCCGGGATCCTGGATGCTCTCGACCCCCGACGCCGCCCGGAGCGACGTGATCGCCGCGAGCAGACGTTGGCGGTTCAGGTTCGTCGCGTCGAAGACCGGCGTCGCCTCGCTCTTCACCTGCGCGAGGGCGAGCAGCAAATGCTCGCACGAGACGTACGCGTCGCCCAGCTCCTTCGCCTCCTTCTCGGCGGCGGCGAGCATCTCGATGACGCTGCGGCTCGTGTCGATCTGGGCGGCTCGCCCGGAGATCGTCGGCAGATGGGCAAGCTCGCGACGGGCGATGTCCGCGACCCGGTCGGCCCGCACCTCGGCCCGGTTGATGATCGCGGCCGCGATGCCCTTCGGGTCCTGGAGCAATGCGTCCAGAACGTGCAGCGGCGTGAGGCTGGCGTGCGAGGCGCTGACCGCCGCCGACTGTGCGGTGGCGAGGGTCTGCTGGGCGAGCGTGGTGAATCGGTCCATCTGCATGGTCGGGTCCTCCGGTTGCCCTACGGAGTCGCAAACGCCGCGCCGCCGGGAAACGCGTTTTTACGCCGTGGGGAGGGGGGCTCGCTGCCACGTTGGCAGACGCGGGCCGTCGATGCCGTCAGGGCGGCCCGTCCGAGAACGCCGTCCGGGGTGGTATCCTCCCGTCGTGCGACGCGTCCCGCTCATCCTGGGTCTCCTGCTCCTGCTGCTCGCCGGGGCCGCCGCGACCGGCTGGTGGTATATGGCCATCGGGCGGCATCCCTTCAGCGGCCCGTTCCGGCACGACTTCGGCGAGGTCGCGATCACCGGTCGCGCGGTGACGGTCGAGCACACCTTCTCGCTCCGCAACCGGACCGACACCCCGATCGTGATCGAGAACAGCCGCAGCGGGTGCGGCTGCGCGGTCGCGGAGCTGAGCACAGACACGGTCGCCCCCGGGGAGTCCGTCGAGGTCCGCGTCGCGCTCACGTTGTCGAACGCCGGTCGCAAGGTCACGAACGTCACGCTCCTCTTGCGTGACCACGATCCGCTTCCGCTCGTGGTCGTGGCGACGAGCATCAAGGAGACCGGTTTGTCGGCGAGCAACGACGAGGTCCGGCTCTTTCCCGAGCGGACGACACCGCTGCTCATCTTCGCCGAGGTGCAGTCGACGGACGAGATGCCGCCGCCACCGGAGATCTCCGCCACCGAGGGGATCGACGTCACCTTCGTCGGTTGGGAGCTGCTCGCGCCCCGGCGTCCCGAATACAAGCACGCGGCGCGGTGGCGGGGACGAACGCGGGTCACCCTCGCCCGCGAGACGCTCGATCTCGACGCCCACATCCGCGTCGAGCTGGGCGACGCCGAGCCGCTCGTCGTCCTGGCCAAGCTCGCCCACGACGCGATGCACGATCCGCCGACGGACCGCTTTCCGGCCGAGAGCCGATAGCCCCGCCCATGCGTGTCGTGAGCCTCACGCCTTCGGCGACCGAGCTCTTGTGCGCGGTCGGCGGCGAGCGGTTTCTGGTGGGTCGGTCGCACGAGTGCGACCATCCGCCGTCGATCGCCGATCGCCCCGTCGTGACCCGCCAGCGGACCGTCGCGACCACGAGTGCCGCGATCGATCGGGCCGTACGCGTCGCGATGGCCACACCCGCGTCGGAGGGGGGCGGTCTGTACGCGCTCGACGCCGACGCCCTGATCGCCCTCGCCCCCGACGTCATTCTCACGCAGGATCTGTGCGATGTCTGCTCGATCGACATGGGGACGGTGATCAGCGTCACGAAGAAGATCGACCCTCCGCCCCGGATCTTCTCGTTCGACCCGCGGTCCATCGACGACGTCTTCGACGACGTCCTGCGCGTGGGCGTCGCGGTGGGACTCGAACGACGCGCGCACGAGGTGGTGGTCGAGCTGCGGGATCGCTACTGGTCCGCGCGGGATGCCGTCACACCCTATGTCGATGGTCCCGTCGTCGCGTTCCTGGAGTGGATGGACCCGCTGTTCGTGGCCGGTCACTGGACGCCGCAGCTCATCGCGGAAGCAGGGGGACGCGACCCGTTGAATCAGCCCGGCGAACGATCGATCGAGATCACCCCGGACGCCCTCGTCGCCGCGGCGCCGGAGCGTCTTGTCATCAGCCCGTGCGGGTACGACCTCGCGGCCATCCGGCGGGAGCTGCCCGCGCTCACGAAGCAGCCGTGGTGGAACGAGCTGCCGGCGGTGCGCAGCGGTCATCTGGCGCTCGTCGATGGCAACCAGATGTTCAGCCGGCCGGGGCCGCGGTTGGTGGATGCGTTTGCGTGGCTGGTGGGGTGGATCAACGAGCGGCCGGGGTTGGTGC
>JABDLI010000213.1 GCA_013003065.1 Phycisphaerales bacterium
ACACCGGCGGCGTCCTGCCGCCTGGGCTTCTTCAGTTCGTGCGCTTGCGCGAGGGGGGCCTTCCGGTGTTCTCGTGTCGTGCACGCGGTTTGCCCGGCGTCCTGCCGGTGCAGGTCGCGACGAGGACTCCTCCGCGCGAGACGCCGCGTCCTTGCGGCTCGCCTTCTTCGGGCGGGACGTGGGTGAATGACGGGCGTCCTGCCCTTGGGCGGTGAACGTGCTTGCCGGACGCCGGCCCCGCGTTGATCACGCCGCGTCCTGCGGCTCGACCTCAGTTGCCGGACGCACCAATACACCGGCGGCGTCCTGCCGCCTGGATTCCTGGACATTGATCAGCGGTTCACATTTCTATTTTTCGCACCGCCATCCGGCGGGTGCAGGGACTGCACGGGGGACCGGCGGCGTCGTGCCGCCTCGACTTCTTCGGGCCGGAGGTCGCGGTGCTTCGTGCCAGTGGGGGTTCTCGTATCATCGTGGGATGCGATGTTGCGCAGTTGCGATCGTGCTGGTTGGATCGCTCGTGGGCGTTGCCCGCGCCGCCGACGTTGCCGATGCGTATCCCGCCACGATTGCCGCCGACGCGAGCGGTGATACGCGTGCGGTGCACGCGAGCGTGGAGGATGTCTGGCGGCTGGGTCCCGGCTCGATTGCCTGCGGTCAACTTCGAATCGAGTGGAGGGCGGCCCACGTCGTCGTGGGCCACGACGGCCCCGATGCGTTGTGGGCGGCGCTCTTCCCGTCGGGCCCCGTCCGGCTGGCCGGGGAGCGGGTGCGGAGCGTGTGGTTGCGGTTTCACCCGACGCGTCTGGGCGAGCTGTTTCCGCCGGGTGTCGACGCCACGCGGGTGAGCGGCCCGGAGGCGGCGGTGACGCTGGTCCGCGGGCGGTGGCTGGCGGCGGAGAAGATGCGGGGGAGCTTCCACCGGGGGGGTGCTCCGATGGTGCCACCGTCTGGCACGGTCGTCGTTGACGTGCGCACGATCGAGGGGCCGCGTCGGTTCTTCCTGGTCGAGGGCGACGAGGCGACGCCGCATGCGGCGTTCACGACGCAGGCGTTGCCGCGGCCCGATCCGATCACGGCGAGCGCGGCGGTCGCGACGCTCGAACGCGTGGCGTCGGCGTTCGCCGCCGAGTACGCCCAGTTCGCGTTGCGACCGGAGGTCGACTGGACACGACGGGTCGAGGCGTTTCGCCCCCTGACGCAGGCCGCCCGGAACCGCGAGGACCTCGCCGCCATTTTCGGCGGTCTGCTCTCGGTGTTGCGGGACGACCACGCGACCGTCCGGCTGGGCGAGCGATTCCTGCCAAGCGCCGCGACGCCACGCCCGCTCAACGGCAGCTTCCCGGCGACGGAACGCGAGCTCGCCGCCGTCCCGGAACGCGTCGGCACCACGCTCGTCCACGCCCGCACCCTCGACGGCATCGGCTATCTGCTGATCGCCTCGCTCGGAAACCCGAACGTGGTGCCGGCCGTCGACGCCGTGCTCGAAACGCTGCGGGACACTCGCGGTCTCGTCATCGACCTGCGGTACAACGGCGGCGGCGACGAACGGCTCGCCCGGTCGATCGCCGGACGATTCCTCGCAGAGCCACGCGTGTACTCGCACCACCGCGTCCGGCTCGACCCCACGTCGATGAGGCTGAGCGATCCCATCGCCCGCACGTGCTCACCCCGCGGACCGTGGCGGTACTCCGAGCCGGTGGTGGTTTTGATCGGCCCGCGCACGATGAGCAGCGCCGAGTCATTCGCGTTGATGCTGGACCAGGCGTCGCACGTAACGACCTACGGCGCGCCGACGGCCGGCTCGAGCGGCAACCCGCGGGCGCTCGAGCTGGGCGGCGGCCTCGTGGTGAACGTGCCGCGGTGGCTGGATCTTCGTCCGGATGGGGTGCCGCTGAATGGGCGGGGGGTGGAGCCGGATGTGATCATGATGCCGGAGCCGCGGGCGTTTACGGAGCGGTCGGATCCGGTGTTGGCGGGGGGGCTCGCGTTGGTGCGGGAGCTGGCGTTGGACGCGGACGCGGACCCGGACGCGGACCCGGACACGGACACGGACACGGACCCGGACCCGGACGCGGACACGGACGCGGACACGGACCCGGACGCGGACGCGGACACGGACGCGGACACGGACGCGGCCACGGCCACGGACGCGGACCCTGACCCGGACCCGGCCACGGCCACGGACCCGGACCCAGCCCCGGACCCAACCATCACCCCATGACCACCACCCTCACCATCACCACCCCCCGCCCCGGCCTCCACGAGATCACGGACGAGGTGCAAGCCGCGGTCGCCGCCACCGGCGTCGCGCAGGGCCTTCTCACCGTGTTCGTCCAGCACACCTCCGCCAGCCTGACGATCCAGGAAAACGCCGACCCCTCGGCGCGACGAGATCTGGAGCGTTGGCTCGCGCGTCTCGTCCCCGAGGGCGACCCGCTCTACACGCACACGTCGGAGGGGCCCGACGACATGCCGTCACACATCCGCAGCGCTCTCACCGCGACGAGCCTGACGATTCCGGTCGTGAACGGGCGGGCGGCGCTGGGAACGTGGCAGGGGATCTACCTGTGGGAGCACCGCTCAGCGACGCACCGGCGGTCGGTGCTCGTCAGCGTGCTGGCGGAGCGGGGGTAGATCCGCGTCGAGCGCCTCGTCGTAGCGGTCGGCGGACTGGACGCGGTCGTAGCGGCGGACGTCCCGATCGCCGCGGGGCAGGTCGATCGGGTCCCACTGGACGCGGCCGTAGCCGAGGAGGGTGCCGGTGGCGAAGGCGATGTCGACCTGGGTGATCTGGTAATCGGTGAGCGCGACGATCTCGCGGGTCTGCGCCTCGGCGAGACGGCTGGCGGCATCGAGCACGTCGGTGCTGGTCCGCGCGCCGACGTCGAACTGACGTTGCTCCGCCTCGTAGGTGCGGCCGGCGAGGATCGCCTCCTGGCGGGCGGCGATGATGCGTTGCCAGTTCTGAGAGAGCTCGTCGACGGCGTCGAAGACCTCCTGGCGAATGGCCTGCTCACGCAGATCGCGGGTGGCGAGCCGCTGGAGCCGCTGGAGGATCGCCCGGTGGACGCGGGCCCGCGCCGCCTCGTTGCCGAGCGGCACCTCCGCCCGGAGCCCGAAGGACCAATCCTCGAACGAGCGGTCCGCGACCTGGCCGAACGAGTTGCGGAACGAGTCGTCGAGACCGTTCACGGTGTAGGTGTAGTCCATCGTGAACAGCGGCAACGCCTGGTTGCGCTGGAAATCGATCGCGCTCGCGTCGACGGCGAGGTTCAGCTCCAGCTCGAGCATCTCCATCCGGTTGGCGATGGCGTGGCGGGCGAGATCGTCGGCATCCAAGTCGAGCCCCAGCGGATCCGGTTGCGTCTCGAGGACGAACGCGACATCCGCGTCGAGCGGCAACCGCGGGTTGTTCATGATCCGGCGCAGGTCCCGGCCGCGACGCCGGACGGTGTTCTCGGTGACGATGATGCGTTCCAGCCGCTCGGCGACGCCGGACGCGGCCCGCAGCACCTCCACCTCGGCCGCCACCTCGGCGTCCACCTGCCGCCGCGCGCGTTCGAGCTGCTCCACGGCCAGCTCGTACTGAACCTGCGCGACCTCCAGCTCCCGCTTGGCGGCGTAGAGCCGCCAGTACGCGCGGTCGGCGTTGGCGAGGATGCGGGTCGCTTCCAGCTTGGTCTGCGTCGCGGAGATGTCGTGCTGGTACTCCGCGACGCGGATGGCGTGGGTGTTGACCCGCGTGCCCGCGTTCCGAAGGAGCGGCTGGGCGATCGAGAACCGCACGTCGGTCGTGTAGCTCGGATCGAGCAGGGAGAAGGGGTTGTTGGTGGCCGTCTTCGCGACGGGCAGAGTGACGGCCACGGAGCCGCCCGTGCGGAGCGGGACGTCGACCCCCACATCGAAGTTGCGAGACTGGATCATGGAGCCCTCCGTCGCGACGGAGGTCGGGCTGTCGGTGCGGGTCCACCGCGCGTTCGCGTTGAACGTGCTCTCGAACCGGGCCTGCTCCTCGTCGATGCTCGTCGCCGCGATCGACGGGCTCAGGAGGGCGACGCGGATGTCGAGGTTGTTCGCGAGCGCCGCCAACCGGACGTCCTCCAGCGACAGCGTGACCTCCTCGCCGGGGGCGCGGGGCTCGAGCATCGTCGTCAGATCATCGCTGGCGGCGTCATCGACGGTGACGGGTGGCGTTCGCGATTGCTCCTCCAGGCGAACCCGGGCGATGTCCCGGAGCCGCTCGGTCGTCGGGATGACCGACCGGAAGTCCTTGGCGGCAAACGGCCCGGCGCATCCCGCCGGCACGAGTGCGATCCCCACGCCGAGCATGACGCGGGCAACCCGATGACAGTTCATGCGAAGTCCTCCCGGCGAACGCGACGCGTCCGCGCGGTTCATTGCGTGACCGGGACGAAGCGGGCGGATCGGCGTCGTCATTCGTGCCGCAACGCCTCGATCGGATCGAGACGCGACGCCTTGATGGCCGGGAACATACCAAAGATCACACCCACGGACGCGCTGAAGGCGAACGCCATGATGATCGCCCACATCGGCACCGCCGCCTCCGTGAGACCGTTCTCCGGCAGCGTCATCGCGAACGTCAGCAACTCGCCGCCGGCGACGCCGGCGATGCCGCCGAGCAGCGACAGCGTGATCGCTTCGAGGAGGAACTGGAGCATGATGGCGGACGGGGTTGCGCCGACGGCTTTGCGCAGACCGATCTCCCGGGTGCGTTCGGAGACCGAGACGAGCATGATGTTCATGATGCCGATGCCGCCCACGAGCAACGACACGGCCACGATCCCGCCGGCCACCGCGGTGATGCCGGCGGCGAGCGCCTTGAACTGGTCGATGAACTGATCGATCGCCTCGATCTGGAACGTGTCGGGGTCTTCGGGCTCGAGCTGACGGACGTTGCGCAGGACGAACCGCGCTTCCGCCTTCGCTTCCTCCGCCACCTCCGGCGAGAGCACCTGGGCGATGATGTAGAAGAAGAAGTCGTCGTCGACCTGCTTGACCGCGGTCGAGAAGGGGACGAAGACCTCGCTCGACGCCGTGTTCGGACCGAACATGCTCGATTGGAGCGTTTCGACGACGCCGACGATGAGAAACCGCCGCCCGTTGATGAGCAGGGTCGAGCTGGTGGGATCCTTGGGCAGGTCCAGCTCGGCGACCGCCTTGTCGTTGATGACGCACACCTGGTGGGCGTTGTCCTCGTCGCTCGCGTTGAACGGGCGTCCCATCAGCACCTGCCGCGACTCGATCTCGTGCCAGCTCGGCCAGATCCCGGTGACGTTCACCCCCTCCTGCCGGTGCTCGCGGTTCTGCAAGACGGCACCGAAGGAGGTGATGGGCGTGAGCTGGCGAATCGACGGGCAATAGTCGCCGAGCGCAACCAGCTCGTGCGGCTTCAGACGGATCTGATCCCACGGGAACTTGTTCCGGGGCGCATCGTCGGGCCGGTCGGGGAAGATGAACATCTTGCTCGCCCCGAACGACTCGAATTCGGTGAGCACCTTCGTCTTCAGTCCGGTGAGCGCGGCGATCACGGCAATCACCGCCGCCACGCCGATGATGATGCCGAGCGTGGTCAGGAAGGACCTCGCCTTGTTCGCCCAGATCTGGCTGAGGGCGAGAACGACCGCCTGGTAGTAGAACAGCGGACTCCACATCAGCCCGATCCCCCCGCGGCGGCGACCTCGTCGGCCCGCACGCGGGCGAGCTCGGCCTGCCGGGCCGCGTGCGCCAGGTACGTGGGGTCCTCCTCGCGTCGCAGATCCGACTCCACCCGGCCGTCGTAGAGCCGCACGATCCGCTGGCAGTGACCGGCGACGTCATCTTCGTGGGTGACGAGGATGATCGTCTGACCCTCGGCATGCAGCTGCTCGAAGAGATCCATGATCTCCGTCGTGGTCGTCGAGTCGAGGTTGCCGGTCGGCTCGTCGGCGAGCAGGATCGCCGGGTTGTTGAGGATGGCGCGGGCGATGGCGACGCGTTGCTTCTGGCCGCCGGAGAGTTGGTTGGGGCGGTGGGACATGCGGTCCCCGAGCCCGACCCGCTCCAGCGCGCGTTTCGCCCGACGGCGGCGGGTCGCCCACCCGCCGCTCGCGTAGACGAGCGGCAGCTCGACGTTCCGCAGAGCGCTCGCGCGGGGCAGGAGCTCGAAGGACTGGAAGACGAAACCGATCTTCTCGTTCCGCACCCGCGCCAGCTCGGCTTGCGACATGCGGCTGACGTCGCGTTGCTCGATCAGGTAGCGTCCGGACGTCGGGCGATCGAGGCACCCGAGCAGGTTCATGAGCGTGCTCTTGCCGGATCCCGACGAACCCATGATCGCCACGAACTCGTTCGCGTCGATGTCAAGATCGCAGTCGATGAGCGCGTTGATCCGCTCGACGCCCACGCGGTAGATCTTCGTGAGCCGGCGAGTGCAGATGATCATGAATCGCCGTCCGCCGCGGCGTCGTCCGAGTCCGCGACGGCCTCGGGGGCGGCGTCGTCGTCGGCCGCGTCCTCGTCTTCGTCCTTGACGCTGATGCGTTCGTCGTGCTTGAGCGACTCGAGCACCTTGTAGGGGCCGATCACGATCATCTCCTCCGCGTCCAGGCCCTCGTGGACGACGCGGTGGGTCAGATCGCTGGGGCCGGGGCGGACCGGCGTGCAGACGGCCTTGTCCTCGACCATGCGGTAGATCACGCTCGCCTTTCGCTTCGTCGAGTCGACGAGGGCGTGGCGTTGCACGTGGTCGGGCAGCTCCTCGACCTCGCGGACCACGATCGCCTGATAGGGGACGATGATGCCCTCGTGGGTCGCGACCTCGATGTCGGAGTTGGCCACGTGGCCCGACCGGATCTGGCGGCCCTGGAGGTCGATCTCGATCTCCGTCTCGAAGTAGCCGGTGCCGTCGGGGTTGCCCGAGCGTTGCAAGGCGATGTCCCGGACGGTGCCGCTGAAGACGTCGTCGGGGTAGGCGTTGATGAAGATCTTCGCGCGTTGGCCGATCTCGACGTTGGCGATGTCGCTCTCGGCCACCTCGGCGCGGTGGATCATGCGGGTCAGGTCGGCGATCGTCATGAGCCGCGTGCCGGGGTTCGTCGTGCTGCCGGTGACGACCTCGCCCACCTCGACGTTGAGCCGGGTGACGATGCCGTCCATCGGGGCGAGGATCACGGTGTTCGCCAGCCCGTCCTGCGAACGCTCGATGTCCGCCTCGGCGGCGGCGAGGGAGCTCTCGACCACCGAGATCGAGTACTTGGTGGCTTCGATCGACGCGTCGAGATCCTGCACCCGCTCGAGGGCCCCGTCGAGCTCGCGGCCGGAGATGTCGCCGGACTCGAAGAGCTGCTGCTGGCGTTCCAGCTCCTTGCGGGCGAAGGTGACGTTGCTCATCAGCCCCTCGAGCCGGGCCTGATCGGACTTCAGCCGGAACTGCTCGCCGTCCCGGCGGGCCTTGGAGGAGACGAGCGCCGCTTGAAGATCCTTGTCGTCGAGACGACAGATGACGTCGCCGCGGGCGACCGTCTGTCCCTGCCGGACCGGAAGATCGACGATGCGGGCCGAGACCTCAGCGGCGATCTCGACGTCGGTGTGGGGCTCGATCTCCCCGGGGGCGGAGATCGTCTCGATCAGCGTGCCCTGCCGCGCGGGCTCGACCCGGACGGTCGTCGTGGGGGGCTCGGGGGTCAGGCCCTTGAGCGCCTCCCGGAGCTGCGGGCCGGCGAGCAGGGCGCCGCCGGCCGCCGCGAGCGAAAGGACCACGAGCACAACCAAGGCTATCTTCACGTCGATGCTCCCTCGATCGCCCCGGCCTGGACGTCGCCCCCCGGGTGTCCGGTGGCACGGCCCGAGACTGTTTCCGAATCGTGGGGAAGCGGTTGCACGGGATCTCACCCCGGGCGACGACTTCCGCCCCCCCCGGGGTGCGACCCGGGTCGGGGATCGAACAGTGTAGTATCCGTCGCAGGGCCCGGCCCGGGAGGCGTTCGATGATCGAGGTGAGCTGCGACAATTGCGAGCGTCCGATCGAGGTTCCGGATGACCAGGCCGGATCCAAGGTGCGGTGTCCGGCCTGCGGTGACGTGAACCGGATACCGGAGGCGGTGGTGCGGGAGGTGGCGGCGATTCCGGCGTCGGCTCCGGTGGTCGCCGCCGTGGCCGCGGTCCCCGAGACCGGACCGGTCGAGGAGAAGGAGATCGTGGTCGTCCGGCCGGCCATGTTCCGGGCCCACCCGCTCAAGTACGTGCTGCTGGTCCTGGCGTTCATCGCCGGCATCGTCATCGCCGTCGGGGCGAAGCAGAGCGTCAAGATCGGAGACTGGATGCTCTGGGTCGGCGTGGCCGTCAGCGTCATCGCCCTGGTCTGGTTCATCAAGTGGTGGATCGCCACTCACTGGTGGATCCGCGTGAGCATCACGAACAAGCGGACCGTGCGCCACGAGGGGATCATCCGCCGTCACTCCACCGAGGTGCTCCACGATCACGTGCGGAGCGTGGACATCAACCAGAACTTCCTCCAGCGGATCTTCCGCGTGGGGTACATCGGCATCGACAGCGCCGGTCAGGACGGAATCGAGATCGAGATCCGCGACATCCCCGGCCCGTTCGAGATCAAGAAGGTGATCGACCGCTACCGGAAGATGTAGCGAGCGTCGGCCGGGCCCGGTTCGCTATCATCCACGCCCCTTTCCGAGGACGACCATGAAAATCCACGAGTATCAGGCCCGACAGCTCCTCGCCGACGCCGGTGTTCCCGTCCCCTCCGGGGCGATGGTGGAATCGGTGGACGCGGCGGTCGCGGAGGCGAAGAAAATCTTCGACGGCGGCGCGACGCTGGCGGTCATCAAGGCCCAGGTGCACGCCGGTGGCCGCGGCAAGGCGGGGTTCGTCAAGCTCGTCAAGAGCGTCGACGAGGCGAAGAAGGCCGCGGAGTTCATGCTCACGAACCGCATGGTGTCGCCGCAGACAGGGGCGGAGGGGCTCGCCGTGCGGCGTCTGCTCATCGCCGACGGCGTCGACATCGACCGCGAGTTCTATCTCGCCATCACCGTCGACCGGGCGCGGAACACGAACACGATGATCGCCTCCGCCGAAGGCGGCGTGGAGATCGAGACGGTCGCGGAGGAGAACCCGGACGCGATCATCAAGACCCCGCTTCATCCCGAACGCGGGCTGGAGCCGTACGCCGCCCGTGCCGTGGCGTTCAAGCTCGGCTTCGAGGGCAAGCAGGTCGGGCAGGCGGTCGCGATCATGATGCGGCTGGCGAAGCTCTTCACCGAGACCGACGCCTCTTTGGTGGAGATCAACCCCCTCATCGTGACGCCCCCCTCCGAGGGACACCCGAACGGTCGCGTGCTCGCGATCGACGCCAAGTTCAACTTCGACGATAACGCGCTCTTCCGCCACAAGGCGATCGCGGCCCTCTTCGATCCGAGCGAGGAAAACCCGTCTGAGCTGCGGGCGAAGGAACACGAGCTGAGCTACGTGGATCTCGACGGCAACATCGGCTGCCTCGTCAACGGCGCCGGGCTGGCGATGAGCACGATGGACATCATCAAGCTCCACGGCGGCGAGCCGGCGAACTTTCTCGACGTCGGCGGCAGCGCGACGGAGGAAGCGGTGCGGGAGGCCTTCGACATCATCCTCGCCGACGACCGCGTGCAGGGCGTCCTCGTCAACATCTTCGGCGGCATCATGCAGTGCGACAAGATCGCCCGCGCGATCGTCGCGGCCGCCAAGGAGGTCGGGTTCTCGGTGCCGCTCGTGGTGCGGCTCGAGGGCACCAACGTCGGTGCGGCCCGGACGATTCTCGAAGAAGCGCGACGCGACATCCCGACCATGGTCACCGCGACCGATCTGGCCGACGCCGCCCGCAAGGTGTGCGCGGCCGTTGCGGTGCCGGCGTAACGTTCCCGATGCTGATCCTCTTCGACATCGACGGCACGCTTCTGCTCACCGACGGCGCCGGTCTGCGGGCGATGGCCGATGCCGGTCACGCCATGCGCGGCGCGCCGTTCGCCCTCGACGGCGTGACCTACGCCGGGCGGCTCGACACGCTGATCTGGGATGACGTCGCGCGGCTCAACGGCATCGACGATCCGGCGGAGCGGCACGCGGAGTTTCGCGCGGCGTACGCCGCCGCCCTGGCGCCGCGGCTGACCGAAGAGCGTCGGACCCGTTCACTGCCCGGCGTGCCGGCTCTGCTCGACGCGCTCGACGAGATCGAGGGCGTGACGCTGGGTCTGCTCACCGGCAACTACCCCGAGACGGGCCGGCTGAAGCTGGAGGCGGCGGAGCTCGACCCCGACCGCTTCGCGATCGCGAGCTGGGGCAGCGACGGGCGTTCGCGACGCGCGCTCCCGCCCGTCGCGCTCGAGCGTTTCGAAGCCCGATTCGGTCACGCCATGCCGGCCGAACGCACGCTCATCATCGGCGACACGCCCCACGACATCGACTGCGCGCGGGCGTCGGGGTGCCGTGTGCTCGCCGTGGCGACCGGCCCGAGCGCGACCCGCGCCGACCTGCACGCCCACACGCCGGATCTGCTGCTCGACGATCTCTCCGACACGGGGGTCATCGTCGAGTGGATCCGCTCCGGTTGCCCCGCCCCGAGCGAACAACCGGGAGGCTGAACATGACGACGGATCCCGATCCGGCCGCTCCGCCCTCGTCCATACCCCTGGGTCCCGTCGGCGAGAAGGACCGGATCGAGGCGCTCGACGTCCTGCGTGGCTTCGCGATCTTCGGGATCTTCTGGGTCAACATCCAGCTCATGGCCCGCCCGTTCGTCGACTTCGTCGCCCCCATCGGCGGCGCCGACGCCGCGACGTCCGAGCTGGTCACCTGGGTCGTCATCAAGACGCTCTTCGAGTTCAAGTTCGTCACCCTGTTCTCGCTGCTCTTCGGCATGGGGCTCGTCGTCCAGTGCGTCCGCGCGGACGCGGCCGGGCGTCCGTTCGCCCGCGTGTACCTGCGTCGCCTGGCGCTGCTGGCGGTCATGGGTCTGGCGCACGCGTTCTTTCTCTGGTACGGCGACATCCTGTTCATGTATTCGGTGGCGGGACTGGTCCTCCTGCCGTGCGCGCGGCTGAAGGGCCGAACGCTGGCGCTGGCGGGGGCGATCATCCTGGTGGGGACGGGGGTGGTGTCGATGGGGCTCGGGGCGTTGAGCGTGACGTTCTCCGGAGCGTTTGCGGAGATGGAGGAGATCGCAGCGGCGGGGGCGGACACCGTCGCGGACACGGACACGGACACGGACACGGACGCGGTCACGGACGCGGACACGGACGCGGACACGGACCCGGACCCGGACACGGACGCGGTCGCGGACGCGGTCGCGGACCCGGACGCGGCCCCGGACACGGACGCGGACACGGCCGCGGACGCGGTCACGGACCCGGTCACGGACGCGGACCCCGACCCCGAAGCATTCCGCCGCGCCCCCTTCGCCGCCCTCCTCGCCGCCGTCCAGGTCGCCGGCCCCTTCAGCGATGAGTACGCCGAACTCGAACGCATCGGCTTCGCGGAGGGCCCGTTCTCCGCCGCGTTCGCCGTGCGGGTGTTCACGTATCTGTTCGTGTTCGTCAACAGCATCTTCTCCTTCCTCTGGCGGATCATCGCGGTGTTCCTGATCGGGGCTGCGCTGATGAAGGGACGGTTCTTCGAGCCGCGGCACCGGGCGTGGCACTGGCGGGCGGCGGTGATCGGGCTGGGGGTGGGGCTGCCGGCGGAAGCGCTCGTCGCCTATCTGGTCCGGCAGGGCGAATACGGCGCGAGCTGGGTGTGGCTCGGCGGCGAAGCGCTCCACTACTTCGCCAGCTTGCTGCTGTGCGCCGGGTACGTTGGCCTGATCCTGCTCATCGTGAACGGCGGGCTGCTGGGATGGCTGCGGCGCGGTCTGGCGGCAGTGGGCCGAACGGCGCTCAGCAACTACCTGCTCCAGACCGTCGTCGGGACCTTCGTGATGCAGTGGTGGGGGCTCGGGCTCTTCGGGACCTGGGAGCGGCCGGCGATGATCACGCTCGTCGTCGCGACGTTCGTCGGTCAGATCCTCGTGAGCCTGATCTGGCTTCGGTACTTCCGAGCCGGACCGATGGAGTGGTTGTGGCGCAGCGCGACGTACTTCCGGTTGCAGCCGCTGCGCCGGTTCACCGGGCCCGCCGGTTGACGCGCAGGCGCGGCGGCTGGGGATAATCTGACGCGCACCGACGCTTCCGGTCGCCACCCCTCGTTTCGGTAGGATGTCGCCGCTCGACGCACGGTCGGAGCGTGTCCGAATCAGGGAGGTGACGACATTGCATGGTCTCGGCGTGCTCTGCACCGACTTTTACGTCAACCAGAAGATCGCGCTGAAGATGGATCTGCCCACCGCCCGGGAGACCGTGCTCAGCCTGTTCGATCGCGTCCAGCGTGAGCTGCCCGACATGAACCGGTTCCGCCGGTACGACGGCGAGCTGGCGCTCGAGTCGCCCGACGCCGACGCCCGGTACTCCTGGCTCGCGCTCAACCAGACCGCGATCCGCTCCGGCTGCGTCAATCCCGAGTCGCTCGACCAGGCGTACCGGCTGCACCGGCTGCTGCTCGAGGTGGCGCCGTACTTCCTGTCCGTGAGCCCGCTCGACGTCGACTTCGTCGAGCTGGTCTTCGGCTTCGATCTGGAGGCGGACGCGAACCGGAACGAGGTCGTGTTCGACGCGCTCCTCGCCGACTCGCCGCTCACGGCCCTGATCGACACCGAGCGGGAGGCGGTCCTCGACGCCCAGCCCTTTGTCGGCTTCTCGCTGTCGCGACGCGGCGATCTCCAGGCGTTCATCGAGATCAAGACCCGCACCGGCGCCCGCGAGATCGCGACGCGGCAGTGGGGGAACGAGCCGATCAGCGTCTATCTCACCGTTCGCCGCTACGGTCCGTACAAGACGCTGGACGACTTCACCGACTCCTTCGGCACCCTGGCGGGTCACGCCGAGCGTTTGGCCGAAGAGCGGGTGATTCCGGGGGTCGTTGTGCCGATCCGGCAGACGCTGATGTCGTAGACGCCTCGGGTGCGACGGACACCGAAGCTCGGTGCCACGGACAGCGAAGTCCGGTGCCACGGACAGCGAAGCGTCCGTGCCGTCAGCGTCCATCGCGGTGGGGGACCTGACTCCCCCGCGCCGCGGATGACGCACGGCA
>JABDLI010000277.1 GCA_013003065.1 Phycisphaerales bacterium
CTCCTGCTGGTGCATCTGGAACCGGGTGTCGGGGTCGTTGCCCCACCAGCCGCCATAACGGGGAACGCCGCGATCCTCGGTGTGACGGGCGTGGACGAAGCACCCGGCCACCGCACCGGGCCCGGCATTGAGGTACTTGTACGAGCACCAGCAGGCGAAGTCGACGTCCCAATCGTGGAGCGCCAGCTCGACGTTGCCCGCGGCGTGGGCGAGATCGAAGCCGACCATGGCGCCCGCCCGGTGCCCGGCTTCGGTGATGGCGGCAAGATCGAAGACCTGCCCCGTGAAGAAGTTCACGCCGCCCACGAGAACGAGCGCCAGCTCGTCGGCGTGGTCGTCGATCAACGCCAGCAGATCCTCGCGGCGAAGCGTCTGCTCTCCGGAGCGGGGTCTGGCGATCAGCAGATCGCGATCGGGGTCGAGTCCGCGGGTCTGAAGATGGGTCTTTATCGCGTAGATGTCGGAGGGAAAGGCCGGCCACTCCATGAGCACGCGACGCCGACGACCGGAGGGCCGGAAGAAGCTCACCATCATCAGGTGCAGGTTGACGGTGAGGCTGTTCATCATCACCACTTCGCCGGGGCGCGCGCCGACCAATCGCGCGCCGGTCTCGCGAAAGACCTCGTGGTACGGATACCAGGGGGTTCGCGCGCGGAAGTGGCCCTCGACGCCGTGCCGAGCCCAGTCGTCGAGCTCCTGCTCCACCGCGCCGCGAGCGGTCTTGGGCTGCAGTCCCAGCGAATTTCCGCAGAGGTAGATGACGGACGCGCCGTTCGCGTGCGTGGGAATCGAGAAGGCCTCACGCCAGCGGCCCAGCGGGTCGGCCGCGTCGCGCCGGCGGGCCTCGTCCCCGCCGCCCCCCGCTGCGCCGCGGTCGACGTCGGCAGCATCGTTCATGCGGCGGACCTCACGCATCCGTTCTCGATGCCGGCTTCGATCCGCGGTTCGAGATCGGCGTCGGCGTCGTCCCGGCCAGATCGAGGAACTCGAGCGCCGTACCCGCCAGCAGCCGCTCGCGCGTGGCGGTGGTCAGGTCGTCCATCGACTCGATGAGCGCACCCGGCCGGTGCTCGCCGAGCGGGAAGGGGTAGTCGGAACCGAGCGCGATACGCTCGGGACCGAAGAGCCCCAGCAGGTACCGCATCGCGTCGGCATCATGGACGAGCGAGTCGACGTAGAACCGGTCGAGGTACGCGCCGGGATCGACGTCGTTGTCCACCGCGCACAGATCGGGACGCACGCGAAACCCGTGCCTGACCCGGCCGAGCGTGAACGGAAACGAGCCGCCGCCATGGGCGAACGCGACACGCAGACGCGGCAGACGCTCGAATACGCCGCCGAAGATCATCGAGCAGATCGCGAGCGCCGACTCCGCGGGCATACCCACCAGCCACGGAAGCCAGTACTTCGGCATCCGTTCCTTCCCCATCATGTCCCACGGGTGAACGAAGACCGCGGCACCGAGCTCGGCGCACGCTTCGAAGACCGCAAAGAGCTCGGGGGCGTCGAGGTTCCAATCGTTGACGTGTGTCCCGATCTCGACACCGGCGAGACCGAGATCCCCCATCAACCGCTCCAGCTCTCGGATCGCCGCGTCGGGAGACTGCATTGGCAGCGTTCCGAGGCCCACGAACCGGCTCGGGTGATCCCGTACGATCCCGGCGATGTGATCGTTGAGGTGACGCGACAGATCGAGCGTGTCCGCGGGCTTGGCCCAGTACCCGAACATCACCGGCACCGTCGAGAGCACCTGCACGTCCACCCCCGTCTCGTCGCACTCGGACAGACGCACGCCCGGATCCCACGCATTCGACGCGATTTCGCGGAACGCACGGCCGTCGATCATCATGCGGGCGCAACAGGGCTTGTGGTGATCGAGGTTGACCCAGCCGCCGTATCCGTACTTGGCGCGAAGATCGGGCCACGACTCGGGGAGGATGTGCGTGTGCAAGTCGATCTTGCGGACGTCGGGCGAGATCACGCGTCGCAGCGTATCAGATGCGGAGCGGTACGGCGCGCGAACATCACGGCGGGCTCGCCGGGTTCAGGCCGTCCCGGACGCAGCGACCGCAGCGGCGTCGCCCGCGCGTTCCTGATGGGCGACGAGCACCGGACACGGAGCGTCGTGGAGCACCCGTTCGGCCACGCTCCCGAGGAGCAACCGGGAGAGACCGCTGCGGCCGTGCGTGCCGACCGCGATCAAGTCGGCGTCCACCCGCCGCGCCTCCTCGCCGATCAACCCGGCCGCGTATCCCTGCCGGACGATCCGCTCGATCGCCCACTCCGACTCGGGGAGATCCCGTCCCCAGCGTTCGAGCCGCGCGCGAGCGGCGAGCTCTTCATCGGCGAGCATCTTCGAGAGCACGGCGGCATTGGCGACGACCCCGTAGTCGGCCGGCACGTCGCACCCGTGGAGCACGACGATTCGGCTTGGCGGTGACGGCGCTGCAATCAGCGTGATGGCCGTGCGCGCCGCGATCTCGGACTCGCGTGAGAAGTCGGTCGCAACCAGGATGGTCCGGACCATCGGATCCGGCGTCTGGAAGCCGGCGGGCACGGCCAACACGGGGGCTTGCGCCGCCCGCACCAGACGATCCGCCACTCGGCCGAGACCGGGCCGATGACCACCGATCTGCGCGCCAACGCCCACGACGAGCAGGTCGGCAGGTTGCCGGCGTTCAGCGTCCAGCACCACTCCATCCGCGGCTCCCACCTCCGCGGTCGACCGCACCCGCAGACCACGCGCGCGGACGGACGCCTCGATTCGCGCGAGGCTCTCGGTCCCCGCGGCTTCGAGATCCAGTGTGTCCGGCGCCGTGAGCGTGTCGGCTTCGATCGCGTGAACGAGCGTCAGCTCGGCGCCATGCAAGAGCGCGAGGCGACTGGCGTACTCGACCGCGGCGGAGGCGGGGTCCGCGAAGTCGACGGCGACCATGATGACCCGAAGCGTCCCGCGCGGGGCGGGGTCGTGCGAGGCGGGGGCAGCTTCTGGCATCGCGGTCACGTCCGTGCGCTCCAAGCCGCCGGGGTCACGGCGGGTTCGGGAGACCCGCCGTGACGGACCGGCGATCGATCAAGGGCCGAGGGCGGTGCGCCGGCGCGGACCACCAGGGGACACCGAACCGGACAACGCCACTCCCGCCGACGCCTCGCGCCTCGGCACAAGCCATTAAGCCGTCATCGGAGGATCCCGGCCATAGGGAAGCAACCCCGGATCAACGGGGAATGCCACCCCGACGGGCCCTTGGTCCTCGATTCGGACGACTCGCCAACTACAATGATCGAGTGGCACGATGGCCCCAATGAACTCCACCGATCTGACCGCGGGCGCGACGATGGCCCAGCTGCGCGCCGTGCTCGCCTCGACCCTCGATCCCGTCATCACGATCGACGCGCGGGGCCGTGTCCATTCCGCCAGTGACTCCGTGGAGCGGGTTTTCGGGTGGACGCCGACGGAGCTGGTCGGGCAGAACATCAGCATCCTGATGCCCGCCCCCCACCAGGAACAGCACGACGACTACCTCGCCGACTACCGCAAGACGGGCACGACCAACATCCTCGGCCGCACGCGCGAGTTCGAGGGCAGACGCCGCGACGGATCGATCTTCCCGCTGGAGCTCTCCGTGTCACGGGTGGATGTCCCGGGACAGGCCGAGCCGCTGTTCACCGGGATCATCAAGGACATCTCCGATCGCAAGCAGGGGGAAGAGGAGCTTCGGCTGCTGCGAACGCTCAGCCTCGCGATCGGGGCGGCGGAGGATCTCGAATCCGCGATGACCGTCGTGCTTCGCGAGATCTGTCACGCCACCGGATGGGAGTACGGCGAGGCCTGGCTCCCCGATCAGAGTGGCCGGCGGCTCCGCGACACACCGGTGTGGCACGCCCGTGATCGAACCCTCGAGGCATTCCAGGCGATGACCCAGGGCACGACCTTCGGCCGCGGCGAGGGGCTTCCCGGCCGCGTCTGGGTGAGCAAGGTCCCCGAGTGGCTGGACGATCTCAGCGACGACCGCGTCTTCCGCCGCGCGGCGCTCGCCAGCCGCGCCGGATTGCGGGCCGCACTCGCGGTGCCGATTCTGTCGGGGGATGAGGTCGTCGCGGTGATCGCGTTCTTCATGAGCGGCCCGGAGACGCGGCACGATCGGCTGACGGCGCTCGTCACGGCCGCGGCGGCTCCGCTGGGACCGCTCATCGAGCGGCACCGTACGCAGTCGGCGCTCGCGGAATCGGAAGGGCGTCTCCGCGAGATGCTCACGAGCGTCGAGCTCGTCGCCGTCAGCATCGATGCAGCGGGTCTCATCACTTTCTGCAACGACTATCTCCTGTACGTCACTGGTTTCTCACGCGCCGAGGTGCTCGGCCGGGACTGGTTCGAGCTCTTTCTGCCCGCCGAGGGTCGCGAGCGGGTGCGCGAGGTGCTCGCCGTCGCCATCGAGACCGGACACATCCAGCCGCATTTCGAGAACGAGATACTCACCAAGAGCGGTGAACGGCGACTGATCGCGTGGAACAACACACCGTTGCGAAATCCGGGTGGCGACATCGTCGGCGCGACGGCGCTCGGGGTCGACATTACGCAGCAGCGACGGGACTCCCTGGATATTGCGCGACACCGGGACGAGCTGGAGCGTCGGGTGAGGGAGCGAACCGCGGAGTTGGAGGCGTCCCACGAGGCGTTGCGGCAGACGGATCGGCTGGCCTCGATCGGCACGCTGGTCGCCGGGCTCGGCCACGACATGAGCAACGTGCTGCTGCCGATCCGCTGCCGGCTCGAGGCGCTCGAGGCATCGATCCTCCCGGCGTCGGCCCGCGAGCACTGCGCCGCGGTCAACGAGTCGATCGCGTACCTGCAACAGCTGACCGAGGGACTCCGGCTGCTGGCGCTCGATCCCGACGATGCGGATGCCACCGAGGCGAGCACCGACGTCGGACAGTGGTGGAAGCAGGCCGAGGCCGTGATCCGCCGTGCGACACCCGGCCACTGCGTCTTCAAGAGCGAGATCAGCCCCGGGCTTCCGCGGGTGCAGGTGGCCGCACACCGGCTCAGCCAGGCGATCCTCAACCTCGTCGTCAACGCCGGCGAGGCCAACAACGAGGAAGGGACCATCCGCTTCTCGGCCGACCGCACGAGCGACGGCCAGCAGGTTCGTCTGTCCGTGCAGGACGACGGACCCGGGATGCCGGCGGAGGTGCGTCGTCAGGCGCTCGATCCGTTCTTCACGACGAAGAAACGCGGGCTCGGCACCGGGCTCGGGCTGTCCCTCGTCCATGGCGTGGTCAAGGCCGCGGGCGGCGCGTTGAGCATCGAAACCACGCCCGACTCCGGCACGACGGTGCGACTGGATTTTCCGATCGCGTCGGGGAATGAACCGGTGGGCCCCGCGACCACGAAACTCCGCGCGGGCATATCCCTGGAGGACCCCCGCATCGCCTCCCTCTTCCGCACCATGCTGACCGCGGCCGGGTTCGCGGTGGCCGACGGCGTCAGCGAGTGCGACTTGCTGGTCGTTGACGGCAACGGCGTCGGCACGCCCCGGCTCGATAAACACCTCGGTTCGGCGGGACGGGCCGCCATCGTGTGCGGCGATGCGCCGGCCGACGAACGGATCATCTCACTGACGACCCCCGACGATTTCGAGCTCGTGCGGGACGCCGTCGCCAACGCGCGACGTCGCCTTGCCCAGATCGAACCAACGGCGAAGGACCTGCCATGAAGACTCCGAAGACAATCCGCGTTCTCTGCGTCGACGATCATTCATTCCTGATCGAGGGACTGCGGGCTCGATTCGAGCTCGAAGGCGACATCGAGTGCGTCGGCGCACTCCCGGACGCCGAGCAACTCGTCCCGCGGGTGCGTGAGCTTCGTCCCGACATCGTTCTCCTCGACATCGAGATGCCCGGCCCCGACTCGTTCGAGTCCGCGGCCGATCTCAAGCGTCACGCGCCCGACGTTCGGACGATCATCCTGAGCGCGTACGTGCGAGACCACTACATCAGCGCGGCCATGAAGGCCGGCGCGTGGGGGTACTTTGCCAAGGGCGACCCGGCCCGCACGATCGTCGAAGGGATCCGCAAGGTGGCCGGCGGTGACATGGCGTTCTCCCCGGCGGTGGAGGAACGGTGCCAGCCGGCCACGCACCACGGGAGTCGCGTGACCGAGGCGCCCCGCAGCCGTCTGGATCTGCTCACCGGACGCGAGCAGGAAGTGCTTCGACTCGTCGGCCGCGGGATGACCCGCAGCGAGATCGCCAAGACGCTCTCTCGCAGCCCGAAGACGATCGACGGACATCGCGAGTCCATCATGCAGAAGCTCGACATCCACGATCGGGGCGAGCTCGTGCGTTTCGCCATTCGCGAGGGCCTGGTCGAGGCCTGATGGTGCGAGATCACGATCCCTCGCGTTCCTTCGTGCGGCCCATCAGCCCGTCCGCCGGTTGTGCCGGCCCACCGGCGTGACGGATGAAGCCTGCGGGCCCTTGAGCCCCTGCTCCTCGACGAATCGCACCTCGTTGCCGAGTTCGATCACGTCGAAGTCGCCCACCACGCTGTTCCGGTGGAAGTACAGCTCGCGTGCGTCCGGCGTCTCGATGCGGCCCCAGCCCTCGGCCCGTTGGAGTTCGCGGACGCGGCCATAGGCGGGCGGCTCGTGGGTCTTCTCCTCCCCGCGTCGCCGCCTTGTCTGATCGTCGAGCTGACGCCGCGCCGCCGAAAACGCATCGCGGAGTGCGATGAACGGGTCGGCGTGCTTCGGGTCATCGCGATGCACGCGGTTCACCACCAGCTCGGCCCCGGGCACGTGCAGGTCGATGGTCACGTTGTACGGCTGTCCCTTGGTGTGGTGTCGCGGCGGGGCGATGATCGTCACCCGGCACCGCTGCAGTCGATCGTCGAAACGAGTGAGCTTCTCCGCTTCTTCCCAGCATGCCGCTTCCAACGCATCGGACACGGCCATGCCGCGGAACGTCACTTGTACCGGCACTTCTGAATGTGTCACGCATGCTCCTTGATGTGAGTCGGGTGACCATCTTGATTGTCGCCCTTCACCGCCACGCATCCAACGGAAATCCCGCCCCATTTCCGGGCAAATCAGGATGCGTCCCGAGGCGGCCGGAGTGCGGCCAGCCGCTCGAGGACGGCCCGGGCCGCCCACGCGGGTTCACGCGGAGAGACGAGCCGGAGTCGAGCGCGAGCGGGGACTTCCTCCGGCGGCTCGAATCGATCGGCCAACCGGCGGCGGACCTTCGTGTCCGCATCCGATACGGCCCCGGCGGTGCGGCCACGCTCGCGCAGCCAGCGCGTCGCGTCGAGTTCCGGGGCCGTGATCTCGACGACGAGCGCCGGGCGTCCGCGTCGGCGCGCGAGCTCGAGAAAGGACGCGCGGTGAGCGGCGGTGGAGAACGTCGCGTCCACCACGACCGGTCGTCCTGCGTCGATGGCCGTTGCCGCCCGCTCCGCCAACGCGGCGTAGGTACGCGTCGTGAACGACGCGGTGTAGATCTCTTCGGACCCGCGCTCGGTCGCGGCGAGACCGGCGAGCGATTTGCGAACGCGATCGCTCTGGATGACGGTCGCCTCGAACGGTCGGGCGATCGCCGCCGCCGCTCGGCTCTTGCCGCTGCCGGGCAGCCCGCACATCAGGATCAGCGGCATGGGAACCGAGTACGCCGCGGCGAGATGAATCAGATCCATCGCCGCGCGACCGTCATCGGAGTTGTCCGTCTCGGCGGCCCGGAGACCGGCGACCTTCGCCCGCACGAGCGCAAAGTGCGTCTTGTAGAGCGGGATCAGTGACGCAAGCCCCTCGTCGCCGGCGCGTTCCGCATATCGGCGCACCAGGTCGCGGCCGAATCCGCGGTAGCCCCGCGCGTCCAGATCCATGGCCAGAAACGCGACCTCCGCCGCCACGTCGAGACACCGGAACGATGGCTCGAACTCGATGCAGTCGTAGGCCACGACCTCGCCTCCGGTCAGACAGATGTTGCCGGCGTGCAGATCGCCGTGCCCGTCGCGGATGCGGCCCGTCCGGACCCGTTCCGCGAGGGCCGAGGCGTTTCGCGCGAACGTGTCGTCGAGCCAGCGTCGCAGGTGGGCCGCCAGGTCCGGCCCGAGCACGCGCGGCGGCACGAACGACGGAGTCGCGGCGATGAACGGCCCGAGTTCGTCAACGTTGCGGAACACCCGAGCGCGAACGGCGTCCGGCGTTCCGTGTTCGTCGACACCGACCCCGGTCGCCGCCTCGGCGTGGAACCGGACGACGCGTTCGGCGATCGCGTCGATCGCGGCGGCATCGATCACCCCCCGCACCAGCCGGTCGTCGAGCATCCCCTCCGCCGGGAGACGCATCATCTCCACGGCGTACTCGACGACGGTCCCCTCCCCGTCGAGGCGGATCTCGCCGCCGGCGGTCCGGCGAATCTCGACGACCCCGCGATAGACGTCGGGGGCCAGCCGCCGATTCAACCGGACCTCCTCCTCACAAAAGTGCCGGCGTCGCGCGAGCGTGGAGAAGTCGAGAAAGCCCAGACGCAGGGGCTTCTTGATCTTGAAGACGCGATCGCCAACGAAGAACAGTCCGGAGATGTGGGTCTCGCGTGTCTCGACGGTTTGCGTCCGATCGGGCGAGAGGACACCGGGCTGACGCAGAGCCGTCATCAGTTCGTCGAAGTCCGGCACGTCCTCGTCACTCCTCGCGCGGGTCACGCGTTGCTATGATGACGTACGGAGAGAGTCGGGACCAATTCAGCGCCCGATCCGGGCGACGAGGGCCATCATGAGCGACATGAGTGAAGGCAACGAGCTGGAGCCCACCGAGGAGCAACTGGCGATCCTTCGCGAGCTTGGCGGCGGCTCCGTGGACGTCACCGGCATGACCATGGCGGAGGTCGACGACCTCATCGACGAACTGCGGGCGGAACGCGACGCGGTGCCGAAGTCCACCCCCTGATTCCGACGGGGAAACGACCCTGGTCGTCAGAGCCGCTTGAATGCCGCGATCGCGCGATCGCGTCCTTCGGCGTGATCGACGATGGGGGCCGGATACGAAAGTCCCTCGGCCCGCTCTGACGCCAGCCGCTTCGGATCGTGAAGGGCGGCGGTGTCCACCTCCGCCAGTTCGGGCACCCACTCCCGGATGAACCGGCCGTCCTCGTCGAACTTCTTGCTCTGGCTGAACGGGTTGAAGATGCGGAAGTACGGCGCGGCGTCGGTGCCGGTGGATGCTGCCCACTGCCACCCGCCGTTGTTGCTCGCAAGATCGCCGTCCACCAGGTTCAGCATGAAGTGACGCTCACCCCAACGCCAGTCGATCAGCAGATCCTTCGTCAGGAACATGGCGGTGATCATCCGCAGGCGATTGTGCATCCAGCCCGTGGCCGCGAGCTGCCGCATCGCCGCATCGACGATGGGGTAGCCGGTACGTCCCTCCTGCCATGCGGCGAAGTCTTTCTTCGCATTCCGCCACTTGAGCGACTCCGTCTCCGGCTTGAACGCGCGGTGTCGGCTGACCCGGGGATAGCCGACGAGAATGTGCCGGTAGAACTCACGCCAGACGAGCTCGCTGATCCATGTCGCGACGTTCGTGTTCTTTCCGTCGAGGCTGCCGTCGTTCGCCGCCCTGGCCGCCTCCAGGCACTGACGGACCGAGATCGCGCCGGTGGCAAGGTAGGGTGAGAGCTGGCTCGTACCATCGACGGCCGGATGATCACGCTGGGACTCGTAATCCTCGATGGCGCTTCGGACGAATCGCCTGAGCCGCTTGGCCGCTTCGTCCTCCCCCGCCGGCCACCGCTCGATGATGTCCTCGGCCGCCGCGAATCCCTCGACCCGGTCCGGCACGTCGTCCGGCGTCGTCACCGCTCGATCCAGCGCCGAGGGTCGGCGGAGGGGCGTCACGTCTTCCGACTCGTTGATCCGCTCGATCCACTTCTTCTTGAACGGCGTGAAGACGGTGTAGAAGTCACCCTTGCCGGTGCGAATCGACCCCGGCGGCACCACCACCTGATCCGTGAACGCCCGAACGTCCAGGCCGGCGTCGGTGAACGCGTCGGTGACGGCGGCATCGCGGGTCCGTTCGTTCACCTCGTATTCGCGGTTGAAGAGGAGGACGTCGCACGCATGCCGTTGCGCGAGATCGAGCAGACGCTCCGGAACGTCGTCGAATGCTTCTCCCCGGTCGATCAGGAGCGGAATCCGCCGCGACCGCAGCGATCCGCTCAACGCCTCGACGCTGGCAAGCACGAACGCGACCCTGTTCGCGCCCCAGTCGTGTTCTGCCCACTGCTTTGGACAGATCGTGAAGACCGCGACGACGCCACGCGTGGCGATGTTCACCGCGTGCGACAACGCGGGGTTGTCGGCGACGCGAAGATCCGACCTGAACCAGACGAGTGGACGCATGATGACCTCGGATGATCGGACACGATGCCTGATCCGTCAACGCGATGAAACGAAAGAAGCCGCACTCGCCGAAGAGCTCGGCGAGTGCGGCGGTTGTCGGCGTGGGGCCGAATGCGTCAGTTCATCGGCGGCAGGATGACCTTGTCGATGACGTGGATCATGCCGTTCGATGCGTCGATGTCGGTCGCGAGCACGCGGGCACCGTCGACGAAGAGGGAGCCGTCCCGCACGTCGAACTGCACCTTCGAACCCTGGACGGTCTTCGCAGATCCGGCCTTCACTGCACCGATCGCATCCACACGACCCGGAATGACGTGGTACTTGAGGATCGCTGCGAGAAGCGGCTTGTTCGCCGGCTCGAGAAGCTCGTGGATCTTCTGCTGACCGAGCGCGGCAAACGCGGCGTCGGTCGGGGCGAGCACCGTGAACGGGCCATCGCTCTTGAGCACTCCGGCCAGCCCGGCCGCCTTGGCCGCGGCCAGCAGCGTGCCGAACTGACCAGCGCTGTTGGCGGTGTCGACGATGTCCTGGGTCGTCGGCATGATCACGGAGTCGATGACATGAATGATGCCGTTGCGGCACTCGATGTCGGCCTTCAGGACCTTGGCGCCGTCGATCATCACGCCGGCGTCCGACGTCGCGAAATCGATCCGCTGACCGTTGAGCGAGGAGGCGCCGGAGAGACGGGTGACGTCGCGAGCGCTGAGCTGACCGGGCACGACGTGGAACGTCAGGATCGAGGTGAGCAGGGCTCGGTTCTCGGGACGCAGAAGCGTGTGAAGCGTGCCCTTGGGCAGCTTGGCGAACGCGTCGTCGGTCGGCGCGAACACGGTGAAGGGGCCGTCACCTTTGAGGGCATCGACGAGGCCCGCAGCCTTCACGGCGGTCACGAGCGTCTCGAACGAGCCGGCGCTGACGGCGGTGTCGACGATGTCGGCAGCGCCGAGGGTGCCGAGCGTCACGGTCGCCGGCTGGGCGCTGCCACAGGTGGACTTGGCCATCTTGTCACATGCAACGGCGGGAGAGAGCGTGCCGGCGATCGTCAGAACGGCGATCGAGGCCGCGGTGAAAGTGGTCGTCTTCATCGAAATACTCCAGGCAAGGCGAGGGGGGGGAGGAAACCCCCCTCGAGAGGGGGGGGTGGGTGGCGACGACGAGCCGCCGTTTGAACAGGCAGGAGGGGCTTCGCGGTGGGCTCGGGAGCGGATTCAGGAGCCGGCAAAAAGCCGCGGGAGCCGCGTCAGGCCGGCGCGGGGGGCAGCGGCCGGCCGAGCATGTGGGCCAGAGCCGTCGCGAGGTCCGGATCGCGGAAGTCGTATCCGGCCTGCGTCAGGGCGGCGGGCTCGACGCGTGCGCTGGCGAGGAGCAGCTCGTCGGCCATTTCTCCGAGCGCTGCCCGCGCCACCACGGCGGGGAGACGGCCGAGCGCCGGGCGTTTGAGCGTCTTCGCGAGCGTTCGGGCGAAGTCGCGGTTCGTCACCGGCGTGGGCGCGGTGAGGTTGACGACGCCTTCGATCGCGGGGTTCAGCAACGCGAAGCCAAGCGCGGTCACCGCGTCGTCCAGGCCGATCCAGCTCACGAACTGCTCACCCGAGCCAACCTGGGCGGAGACGCCCAATCGCGCGGGAGCGAGCATCTTCGGCAACGCGCCGCCACGCGGGCTGAGAATGACGCCGAACCGCGCGTGGACGACACGAATCCCCGCCTCCCGCGCCGGAGCCGCTGCCTCCTCCCACGCGCGGCAGACCGCAGCGAGGAAGTTGTCGCCGCTCGCGCTCGTTTCGGTCAGCGTCTCCGCGCCGCGGTCACCGTAGTACCCCACGGCGGACGCGACGATCAAGCCGGCCGGCGGTGTCGCGCTCCGGGCCAGGGATTCGGCGAGCGCCCGCGTGCCGTCGACTCGGCTGTCGCGGATGCGTTTCTTGCGATCGTCGGTCCATCGTCCCCCGGCGATGTTCTCCCCCGCGAGGTGAACGATCGCATCGACGCCGGCAAGGGCCGCGGGATCGGCGAGACCGCCGTCGACACTCCACGCGATCTCCGCGTCGTGCCGCGCGGGGCGACGCACGAGTCGCTTCACCCGGTGCCCGCCGGTCGACAGGTAGTGGACGAGCGCGTCGCCCAGCAGGCCCGACGCTCCCGAGATACCCACCGTGAGCCGCGGTCGATCGGCGAAACGGGCGTGGGCGGCGAGATCGCCGGCCGTCACCCGGTGCCGATAGGGAAACAGCCGCTCGAGCTTCGACCGGGTCATCGGCACGAGCAGCGGGCCGAGCGGCGGCGTGAAGTCGATCTGGTCCACCAGGCGGCAGGCATCGTCCGCCACCGGCTCGAAGGCATGCACGTGATGCCAGTGCCGAAACGGCCCGGATCGCTGCACGTCCTCGAAAACGCGACCTTCGATCCAGCCGCGGTGCTCCAGGTGCCACCGCACGCCGAACGGGCCCACCGGCACTCGAATCGTGACTTGCGCACCGTCGCGAATCCCGTCACTCCGCTGCACGACGGTGACCGGATCCCAGGGTGGGTTCAATCGGTCGAACGCCCCGGGGCGATCGTGCCACGCAAACGCGTGTGCCGCCGAGACCGGTAGCTGCGATGCATATTCGAATCTGTGACGTGCCATCCGACCCTTCGCCAAGTCAATCGACGAGTCGATTGTAGAGCAGGGACGCCGTCGACGCGTCCCCTCCGTCGCGGCGCCCGAAGGGTTTCGGTACGTTGTTCGAATGCACCTCAGCTTCCTCGGCGCCGCGGGACAGGTCACCGGATCACGTTTTCTCGTCGAAACCGACGAAGCGACGATCCTCGTCGACTGCGGGATGTTCCAGGAACGATCGTTCCTGGCCCGCAACTGGGAACCGTCGCCGGTGCCTCCCGAGGCGATCGACGCGGTCCTGCTCACCCACGCCCACCTCGACCACTGCGGTCTCCTGCCGCGGCTGGTGGCGGACGGTTTCCGGGGCCCGATCTACGCCACGCCTCCATCGATCGACCTCGCCCGCATCGTCCTCGAAGACGCCGGGCGGATTCAGGAGGAGGACGCGGCCTACAAGCGACGTCGCCACAAACGCGAGGGACGTCGCGGACCGCATCCGGAAGTCCCGCTGTACACGGCCAAGGAGGCGACGGAAGCGCTCCGCGGCTTTCGCATCACCACGTTCGACCGGCCGCTCGCGTTGCCCGGCGGGCTCGAAGCGCGGTACGTCGATGCCGGACACATACTCGGGGCGGCCATGATCGTGCTGACGGTGCCGTGCGGTCGGGAGACCCGCCGCCTGGTCTTCTCGGGCGACATCGGCGACTGGGAGCGGCCGCTCATGCACGATCCCACCCTGCTCGACCACGCGGACGCCGTTGTCATGGAGTCCACCTACGGCGACCGGGATCATCCTTCGCGTGACGATCTGCTCGAGCGTCTCGCGGCCACCGTACGCTCCACGGCCGATGCCGGCGGCAACGTCGTGATTCCCACGTTCGCCATCGACCGCGCGCAAGAGCTGCTCTACACGCTCGGCATCCTCGCCCGTGACGGCCGCATCCCGCGTCTGACCGTCTTTCTCGACAGCCCGATGGCGATCAACGCGACGACCGTCTACAAGCGGTACGCCCGACTGCTGGACGAGGAAACCCGCGCCATGCTGGCCGCGCGGACGCATCCCTTCCAGTTCCCCGGATTGCACTTCGTCCGCAGCGCGGAGGAGTCGCGCTCGATCAACTCCATCCGAGGCTCGTGCATCATTCTCGCCGGAAGCGGCATGTGCACCGGCGGCCGGGTCAAGCACCACTTGCGTCACAACATCCACCGTCCCGAGAGCACCATCCTCTTCTCGGGGTACCAGGCCCGCGACACGCTCGGACGCCGTATTCTGGAAGGGGAGCCGGAAGTGCGTATCCACGGCCGCACCTACCCGGTTCACGCTCGTATCGAGCGGCTCGACGGCATCTCCGCGCACGCCGATCGGAGCGGACTGCTTCGATGGCTTCGCGGCTTCGACCGCCCGCCGGCGCGAGTCTTCCTCGTGCACGGCGAGCAGGCCGCCGCCGCCGCGTTGGCCGAAGCGGCCCGCGAACACTGCGGGTCGATCACCATCCCCGCCTACGGCGACCGCGTGGAGCTTTTTGCGGGGTGAAACCGCGCTTGCCGGAGCTTCGCTCATGCGTGATGATGCGGGGCCGTCATCTCCGGAGCCCGCGTCAATGAGCACCCCGCCCGCGACCCCCCCGCCTGTCCCCCTTCCGGCAACCGCGGTGCGGTGGCGGTGCGATCCCTCGCAGCTGACGTTCGAGACCACGCGCGACGTCGAACCGGCTCGCGCCGTGGTCGGCCAGGACGCCGCCGTTGAAGCGCTTCGATTCGGTCTCGAACACCACGCGGCCGGCCAGAACATCTTCGTTCGGGGCCTCGTGGGCACGGGCCGGATGAGCCTGATCAGGCAGCTGCTCGAGCACATCGTTCCCGCTTGCCCCGTCGCGCCGGATCGCTGTTTCGTCCACAACTTCGAGCAACCCGATCGCCCCCGCCTGATCACGCTGCCACGCGGAACGGCCGAAGCGTTCGCGGAGCGGATGGATGAGGTCGTGGCCTTCATCGAGAAGGACCTCCACACCGCCCTGAGCTCCGAGTCCATCCAGGATCGCCAGGCTCGCCTCGAGCGTTCGTCCCAAGAGCGTGCCCACGCGATCATCGAACCCTTCGAGCAGGAGCTCGAGGCCGCGGGGCTTGCCTACGTGTCGATGCAGGCCGGCCCGGTCAACCAGGGCATCCTGCTCCCGCTGCACGAGGGCAAACCGACGCCGCCGGAGGAGTACGACCGCCTGCACGAAACCGGCGTCGTCTCGACCGAGGAGTACGAACGCGTCACCGCCAACCACGAGAAATACAGCCAGCGACTCCAGCAGATCACGCAACAGGTGCTCGAGCAGCGGATCAAGGACGCGCGGGAGATTCGAATTCTCATTCAGGAAGAGGCGCGGACGGCGTTGCGCACCTTGACCAACCGCATCGCCCGCGACTTCGACGTCGAGTCGGTGCGCACCTATCTCGACGAGGTCGTCGAGGACGTCGTCCAGGAGCGATTGGGAAGCCTCGGCGAGGTCAAGAGCTTCTCGCGTCTCTACCGGGTGAACGTCGTGCTCTGTCACGAGCCGGGGGATGCGTGCCCGATCGTCGTCGAGCACTCCCCCACCGTCTACAACCTGCTCGGGACGATCGACATCGAGATGACCGCCGGCGGCGCGCCGCGCTCCGACCACATGATGATCCGCGCCGGCTCCCTGTTGCGGTCCGACGGCGGGTATCTCATCCTCGACTCCCGCGATGTCCTGTCGGAGCCGGCCGCGTGGCGGTTCCTGGTCCGGACGCTGCGGAACGACGAGCTGGAGATCGTCCCGCCGGAGCTGAGCTTCCCCTTCGGACGCCAGTCCATCAAGCCCGAGCCGATCGCGCTCAACATCAAGGTGATCATGATCGGCGAGGCCGACACCTACTACGTGCTCGACGAGCTTGATCCGGACTTTCGCCAGCTCTTCAAGGTGCTCGCCGATTTCGACAGCGAGATCCCGCGTGACGCCGAGGGCATCCACCACTACGCGGCGGTCGTGTCGCGTATCGCCGGGAAAGAGAACCTGCCGCCGTTCGACCGTTCGGCCGTCGCGGCGCTCGTCGAGCACGGGGCCCGGATCGCCTCGCGTCGCGGCAAGCTCACCGCTCGATTCAGCCGATTGGGCGACATCGTGCGGGAAGCGGCGTTCATCACACGCAAGGACGGTCGTGATCTGGTCACGGGCGCGGACGTGACCGAGACGGTCCGTCGAACCAAGCGACGGGCCGACCTGCCGTCGCGGCGTTTTCGCGAGCTGCTCGCCGACGGCACGATCAAGGTCCTGACTTCGGGTCGGGTGGCCGGCCAGATCAACGGTCTCGCCGTGTTGCGGGCAGGACAGCTCACGTACGGCTTCCCGGCTCGCATCACCGCGACGTGCGGCGCCGGTTCCGCCGGCGTCGTGAACATCGAACGCGAAGCGAACCTCAGCGGGGCCATTCACACGAAGGGCTTCTACATCCTGAGCGGGCTTCTGCGGCATCTCCTGCCGACGCTGCACCCGCTCGCGTTCGCCGCGTCCATCGCATTCGAGCAGAGCTACGGCGGGATCGACGGCGACTCCGCCTCCGGCGCGGAAATCTGCTGCCTGCTCAGCGCGTTGACCGGTGTCCCGATCCGTCAGGACATCGCGATGACCGGCGCTATCGATCAGGCCGGGCACATCATGGCGATCGGCGGCGCCAACGAGAAGATCGAGGGCTTTTTCGACACCTGCCAGGACGGCGGTCTGACCGGCACGCAGGGGGTCATCATCCCGGCCGCCAACGCGGGCGACCTGATGCTGCGAGCGGATGTCGTGGAGGCGTGTCGCGCTGGTCGCTTCCACGTCTGGGCAATCGATCGCGTTCACGACGCGCTCGAGCTCCTGACCGGCATGCCGACCGGCGAGCTCGACTCCGCCGGCGGCTATCCGCCGGGCACCCTGCTCCATCGGGCCATGACCCGAGCCCACGACTACTGGCGGCTCGCCTCCAAGGCCGTGGCCCCGGCCCCTGCCCCGCTCATCGCCGATCAGGCGAACACCGCCGGCGGCCCCGCTCCGACCTGACCCGGCGACGACGCCGAATCCGGCCGCGACCGGCCACAAATCACGCAGGAGCGGGGGATGACCACCGGCGAGGGCCGCGTACCATGGATGTCTCACCGTGGAGGGGCGGTACCGGTTCGCATTGACGGGCCCCCGATGCCCTCCGAGTCATTCCACTGACCTTCAGGAACCACCCCCATGCGACTCTCACGCTCTCAGACGATGTCGAGGACCGTTTTCGGCCTCCTCGCGGCCGGCGTCCTCGCCCTCGTGGTCTCGCCCGCGCTCGCTCAGGACGGTGGCCGTCGCGGCCAGCGTCAACGCGGCGGTATGGGCGGCTTCGGCGGCTTCGCCCGCATGCTCGAGCCTGACTTCCTGCGTCGGGACCTCACGATGATCACCGACACCTTCGACCTCGACGAGGATCAACGGCCGATCGCCGAGACCATCCTCTTCGACTACGAGTCGGGTTTCAGCGAAGCCTCCGAGGCGATGCGTGCCCGCTTCTCCGAGCTGCGTCCGGGCAGCAACCAAACGGACGAACAGCGACAGCAGCGTCGGGAGGTCTTCACCGAGTTCCGCGACATCCGAAACGCCAACCGCGAGCTTCGTCAGCAGCTCGAAGCGGCGGAGGGTGACGAGGCGCGTCGGGCGGAGCTCGAGGCGAACGCGGAAGCGTTGCGAGCAAAGATGGACGTGCTCCGCGAGAAGATGACCGAGATGCGTCCCCGCATGCCGCAGGGTGAAGAGCTTGCCGATCTCCAGGACGCGATGCGTGGGATGGCGCTCGAGTGGCGGCAGACACGCGCGCAGCTCCGGTCGCAGTTCCTGAACAACCTCCAAGCGATCCTGGCCGAGACCCAACAGGCCAAGTTCCCCGCGTTCGAGCAGATGCACCGCCGCGAGAAGGCGTTGCCGCACGGGCGTCTCGCGGGCGAACGGGTGAGCCTCTTCCACGTCCTCGAGGACGTCGACCTGGAGCCCACCGGCCGCCTCGAAGAGGTCATGTCGGCCTACGCCGGCGCGCTCGACGCGGCGATCGTGGCCCGCGACCGAGCGTTGGAGAGCCAGCAGCTCGACATGATGTCGGCCTTCATGAACCGCGAAATGGACCGCGTCGTCAACCTGATGCGAACCGAGGCAGACGCCCGGGTTGCGGTGCGCAACGTCAACGACCAGTACGTCGACATCGTTGCGAGCACGCTCGCCGCCGATGAGACGACGGCCGGACGGGTGTCGCCGTTCCGCATCGCCTACCAGCGTCGCGCGTTCCCCCGGGTCTTCCGGACCACGTCGACCGAGCGGGCGTTCGAAGCGGCCAAGACCATCGAAGACGTCTCCGACGAGAGCCTGATGGCCCTCATCTCGATGGAAGAGGGATACCTCAGCGAGCTCGAGTCGATCAACCGCGAGCTGGTGCAGGTCACGCGTGACTACGAACCCGATCAGGCCGCCGAGCGCATGGCCCGCCGTGCGGACCGCTTCCGCCAGAGCGGCGGCGAGCGTGGAGCCTTTGGCTTCGGCCGTGGCGGCGACACGCCGCCCGATCCGATCGAGACCGCGTACCAGAAGCGAACCGAGCTCGACAAGCGGTACCGCAGCGAGATCGAACTCCTGCTCACGCCCGAGCAGATCGCCGAGCTGCCCCCGCCGCCCCGCGAGCGACGTCAACGCGCCCAGCGTGGTGGTGGCGGTGGCGACGACACCGAGCGGCGTCAGCGGATGATCCAGCGATTCGACACCAACGGCGACGGACAGCTGTCCGAGTCGGAGATCCGCGCTGCCCGCGAGGGCCGGCGTGGTCGTGACGACGGCGGGCGACGCCAGGGGCGCGGCGACCGCTGAGCGCACAAAGCGTTTTCTCGAGGGGACGGGCGGCCGATCGGCCGCCCGTTTTTCTTTTGGGAGGAGACTCGAGGGTTACGACTTTCGCGCGTGGCTCAGCTCGATGACGTCGCCTGCGTGCAGCCGCCGAATGTCGGTGCACGCCGGGTCGAAGTCATCGGGCAGGTGAATCAAACGCATCCGGCGTCTGAGCTCGGCCGGCAACGCGTTGAGAGACTCGATCGGCGTGTGCGCGATGCCGCGGTTGCTCTCGTGAACGATCACGTCGGCGTCCGACAGGAACTCGATGTGCGCTTCTTCGTACGGCGTGTCCCCGGACCAGGCGAGGCCGCCGTCGTCGTCCGTGATCATGACCCCGATCGTGGGGATCGGGTGGCGGGTCGTGCGGGCGGTGACCGTCACGCCGGCGATGGTCGCCTCCACGCCCGGCGTCAGAATCCGGACGTCGAAGTAGTCGTCCAGTCGCGAGTCACGCTCCTCCCCGAGCGGCGCCTGCATCGCCGGCGCCAAACGCTCCCAGAGACGCGCCGCGACGTCCGCCGTCACGTGAAGCCGGGGCCGCGGCACGGTGGGGCTCGTCAGCCGCGCGATGCGGCGGGCGAAGCCGAACGACTCGAGGCCGTTGCAGTGGTCGCCGTGCAGATGCGTCACGATGATGTCGTCGATCCTCGACGCATCGACCGGCCAGCCCGCCCGGGTGGCCGCTTCGTGGAGCGCGCGGTGAATCAGATCAGGACAGTCGATCAGCAGGAAGCCCGAGGCCGTCTCGAGGAGTCCGCTCGAGCCGAATCCGACCCGGGTGAAGGCGTCGCCGACACCGATGATGAGCAGCCGCATCGGGCGCATGCTACCCGCGCATCGCCGGTTCCGCCGGGATTTTGCGGGCAGGGAGGCGGGTGTCGGCCGGTGGCGGCCTCGCGCCCGGACCACGGCGAGCCGGCTCCTTCGTGTCCGACGCGGCCGGGAAGGGGACATGTCCCCCGCGTCGCGGTGCCCCATGATGTATGGCGTCAAGAAAGCGAGATGTCACCATGATCGACACACTCTTCAGCCAACACGCTCTGTTCTTCTCGATCCCCGCCCTTCTCGGAAGCGTCGTCTTCCTGATGAAGCTGGCGCTGATGACCCTCGGCGCCGACGCCGATGTGGACACCGACGTGGACCTCGACCTCGGTGACGCAGCCGCGGCCACCGACTCCGACGCGGCCTTCACGCTGCTCTCGATCCAGTCGATCGCCGCGTTTCTGATGGGCTTTGGCTGGGGCGGTCTCGGTGGCGTCGTCGGTCTCGACTGGACGCTCGCCCCCAGCGTTCTCCTCGGCGTCGGATGCGGTGCCGGCCTCATGTGGCTGCTCGGTCTCATGCTCAAGGCCATCTACGACCTGCAGGAGAGCGGCAACGTGCACATCGACGACGCGACCGGTCACGCGGGCACGGTCTACGCCAGCATCCCCCCCCACGGCGGTGGTCACGGCCAGGTTCGCGTCGTGATCCGAGATCACGCCCGGATCTACGAGGCGATCACCAACGGCGAAGCACTGCCGACGAACACGCCCGTTCAGGTCACGGACGTGGGGCCGGGACGCACGCTCGTCGTCCAGCCCGTCTGACTTGCCACCTTCTCCCGCTTCATGCGGTTCACCGTCCGTTGCTCACCGTCCTCTTCCGGGATAGGGAGGTCCTCTCATGTCGACTCATCTGCTTGCCGCCAACCCACTCATCTGGACGGGACTCGTTGCCGCCGTCGCGCTCATGCTCGTGTTCGGGATCGCGTTCATCGCCACCCGGTACAAGCGGTGCCCGAGCAACCGGATCCTCGTCGTCTACGGACGCGTCGGCGGCGCCCGCGCCGCGAAGTGCTGTCACGGTGGCGGCGCGTTCGTCCTGCCGCTCATCCAGGACTATGCGTTTCTCGGCCTGGAGCCGCTCGTCATCGACATTCCGCTCGAAGGGGCGTTGTCGCTCAACAACATCCGGGTCAACGTGCCGGCCACCTTCACCGTCGGTGTCTCCACCGATCCCGTGCTCATGAACGCAGCGGCCGAGCGTCTGCTGATGCTCGACGAGAAGAAGATCCGCGATCAGGCCCAGGACATCATTCTCGGCCAGCTGCGTCTCGTGATCGCCACCCTTTCGATCGAGGAGATCAACAAGGACCGCGAAAAGTTCATGTCGCTCATCAACGAGAACGTGACCCAGGAGATCAACAAGATCGGTCTCGCGTTGATCAACGTGAACGTGCGGGACATCACCGACGAAAGCGGCTACATCGTCGCAATCGGCCAGCGGGCCGCCGCCGAGGCGATCAACCGCGCCAAGGTCGAAGTGGCCGAGCAGGATCGCGACGGCTCCGTCGGCGAAGCAATGGCCCAACGCGAGATGCGCGTCACCGTGGCCGAACGCGAAGCCGAGACCGTCACCGGGCGGAAACGCGCCGAACAGGAGCAACGCATTCAGGTTGCCGACGCTGAATCCGTCGCGGTCGACGGCGAGAACACGGCCCGCGCCACCATCGCCGAATCCAACGCGAAGCTGGCCGAGATCGAGGCCGAAGCCGAGCGGCAGGCCGAGGTTGCCCGGTCCCGCGCCGCCGAGGCGATCTTCGAAGCCCAGCGGGAGCAGGAGCTCGCGCGTCTGAGCAAGGAAGAGCTCGCCGCCCAGGAGATCGAGAAGCAACGCATCGAGATCGCCGCCGAGGCGGAGGCCGAGCGTCAGCGTCGGGAGGCGCGAGGCGAGGCCGACGCGATCCTCGCGCGGTTCGAGGCGGAGGCGGCCGGGCTTCGCAAGGTGCTTCAGGCCAAGGCCGACGGATACCGCGAGCTGGTGGAGGCGTGCCGGTCGAATCCGGAGATCGCGCCCACCCTGCTGATGATCGAGCAGCTTCCGACGCTCGTCGCCGAGCAGGTCAAGGCGATCCAGAACCTCAAGATCGACAAGATCACGGTGTGGGATTCGGGCGCCGGCGGGGGCGAGGGACGTCGCGGCGCGACGGCAGGATTCCTCTCGGGGCTGATCGGATCGCTGCCCGCCATGCACGAGCTCGCCGATCAGGCGGGCATCGAGCTGCCGACCGTGCTCGGCCGGCTGCATGAAGCCGACCCCTCGACGCTGACGCGTTCCAACGGCCGCGTTCCCCATGAGCCGATCGAGGACGACAGCGACGCCGGGTCCGCCGCGTAGGGCCCGAGGTCGCCGGGCACGCCGTAGAATGCGCGGCGGGTGGAGCAGCGTCGTTCCACCCGCCGCTTTTTTTCTTTCCCGCTGCGGACCTTCCGATGGCCTACATCCGAACGATCGAGCCCGACGACGCGACGCCGGAGCTGGCCGAGCTGTACCGCCGCGTCGCCAACCGGGATGGCACGATCGACAACGTGATGCGGATCCACGGGCTCAACCCGGAGTCGCTGCGCACCCACTTCGACATGTACGCCGCGGCGTTGCACCGACCTTCGCCCCTCACGCGAGTCGAGCGGGAGATGGTGGCCGTCGTCATCAGCCGCCTGAACGGCTGCACGTACTGCCTCCGTCACCACGGGGCCGGTCTCAAGACGCTCATCGGCAAGGAGCGGCACCGGGATGCGGACTGCCTGGCCACCGGACGCCTGGTCGATCTTCCGAAGCGCGAGGCTGCCATCGTCGCCTACGCCACGAAGCTGACGACGAACCCGCAGGCGATGGATCCGACGGACGTCGCGACGCTGCGAGCCGCCGGCCTCGACGATCGCGCGATCCTCGATCTTGCGCAGATCATCGGCTACTTCAACTACGTGAATCGCATCGTCCTCGGTCTGGGTGTCCAGGAGGAGGGCGGTGAGTTCCAGATCGGGCAGGGGCCGGCGAATGCGGGATGATGCGGGGTAGACTCGCCGATCCGGGGCCGTCGGAGTTCTAGGGTCGCAGCCGCCGCAACACCGCCCGGAATTCTTCGGCCGAGATGATCAACTCGTCCCCGGCGATGCCGAACTCGGCGTTGACGAGATAACCGGCCCGGTTGATGATGAGCGTGCGTCCGACGACGCGGTAGCGTTCGTTCATGATGTCGACCTCACCGTCGGGACGCGTCGTCGTGGTGATGACACGGCCATCCCGCCGGAACTCGAGGATCTTCGACACGTAGGGATCGCCCACCCCCACCGGCGCCAAGCTCACTGTCTTCCACCGGGTGCCCCCGAGCACGCCGACCTCGGAATGGGCGTAGTGCATTGACCGGGTCGATGCGCTCATGGATCGGGCGCGCTGCTTGTCTTCCTCGTTCCCGATGATGAAGCCGACGCCCGCGCCGATTGCGGTCCCCAGCAGCGTCGCCTCGGTGTTCCCCCCGATCGCCTGGCCGGCCAGGGCGCCGACACCCGAGCCGATCAGACCGCCCGTTTGGGCACTGCTCTGGCATCCGAGAACCGCGATGATCGCGAAGAGGCCCGCGGCCGTCCGGAGAGTGCGTCGCGTCTTCATGTCGTCTTCCTTCCCACGAATCCCGGCGACGACTGTCGCGCGGCGGCTCGCGGGTCCGGAATTCTATGCCGCTCCGCGCGAAGCTGATCCCGTCCGCGGTAGACTTCGCTTCCATGTTCCGGTCATGTTCCCTCGCCCTGCTGTTCATCGCCCTCCTCGCTTCCCCCGCTGACGCCGCCCGTCCGAACATCGTCATCGTGCTCGCCGACGATCTCGGCATCGGCGACGCGACCTGTTACAACCCCGACTCCCGCATCCCGACCCCCCACCTCGATCGGGTTGCGCGCGAGGGGGTTCGTTTCGACGACGCGCACGCGCCGTCGGCCGTGTGCACCCCGACGCGGTACGGTCTGCTCACGGGCCACTACGCGTGGCGCACGCGTCTGACATCGGGCGTGCTCTGGACGGGTTGGGACCGGCCGCTGATCGAACCCGGCCGGCCCACCCTCGCGTCGTTCCTCCGCGCGAACGGATACCGCACGGCGGTGGCCGGGAAGTGGCACCTCGGGTGGTCCTGGGCATCGACGGACGGCACGCCGGTCACCGTCGCGTCGCACGACCAAGTCGACTACACACGACCGGTCTCCTCCGGTCCCGGGGACGCGGGCTTCGACGAGAGCTTCGTGATCCCCGCCTCGCTGGACATGCCCCCGTATCTCTGGCTCCAAGACGACCGCGTCGTCGCGGCGCCCACCGGGCACACCAAGGGAAGCCAACGCCGATGGAGCGGCGGCGGCGGCTTCTGGCGGGCCGGTCCGATCGCTCCCGGATTCGAATTCGACGACGTCGTTCCGGCCGTGACCGAGCACGCCGTGGCGTTCGTGGAATCGTGTGCCGCCGCGTCCCGGGCTGGCGGCGAGCAGCCGTTCTTCCTCTACGTCCCCCTGCCCGCACCCCACACGCCGTGGGTGCCGGCGGCGGAATTCCAGGGACGGAGCGTCGTCGGCTGGTACGGTGACTTCGTGATGCAGACCGACTGGGCCGTGGGCCGCATCCTTGCGGCGCTGGATCGCAACGGCCTCGCCGCAGACACTCTGCTCGTCGTGACGAGCGACAACGGCGCCCACTGGCCCGCCGGGCAAATCGCACGCTGGCAACACCACGCCAACGGACCGTGGCGTGGGCAGAAGGCGGACATCTGGGAAGGCGGCCACCGCGTTCCCTTCCTCGTGCGGTGGCCGGGGCGGGCGCCGGCCGGGTCGATCTCGAACGCGTTGATCGGCCTCGTCGATCTGATGGCGACGGTCGCGGACGCCATCGACGCGTCGTTGCCACCATCCGCGACGCCCGATGGCGTCAGCATCCTCCCGCAGATTCGCGACCCGAATCGGGCCCCGGTTGCGCGCACGCTCGTCCATCACTCTCTGAACGGAACGTTCGCCGTGCGTCGCGGGCGGTGGAAGCTCGTGGTCGACAACCTGGGCTCCGGCGGCTTCACCGCTCCCGCCAAGCGTCCTCCCGCCGCCGGCGAGCCGGGCGGCCAGCTCTACGATCTCGAGACCGACCCCCGGGAGCAGACGAACGTCTGGAACGCACACCCCGACATCGTCGCCGAGCTGGAGTCCGCACTCTCCGCCATACGCAGCAAACATCGCCAAGCTCAGTGATTTTGCCGTTGCAGTGCCCCCCCCTATAGTCACCCTGACTTCGAAACGTCTCCGCGTCACGAAAGGACAACTGATGAACCGTCTCGCGAATGTCGTCGTCATGTCGCTGGCCCTCGGAAGCTCGGCGTGGGCACAAACGTGCGTCGACGGCGTGAGTTTCGTGGGAGGCTGGGACGGCTACCATGGGTCCTACGCCGACGTGTGGGGCGACGGCGACTTCGCGTACCTCGGACACTTCGGTCACGCGGGCGTTCACATCGTGGACATTTCCGATCCCGCCAATCCGGTGCTGGCCACCGAGTACCTGCTTCCGCCGCCCAATACCGACGCGTCGGCCCAGGACGTCAAGACCGGCGCGGGACTGCTCTTCATTTCGCTGGAGGGAACCGACCGGAGCGTCCACATCGTCGACGTCCGCAACCCGCGAACCCCGCAGGGTCTCGTGGACATTGCGCTGCCCGACTACGGCCACATCCACAACGTGTTCTACCACGAGGGATACCTCTACATCGCCGACAGCAACACGACGCGGGTGGGCATCATCGATCTGACCGATTTCGACCCGGACGCGCCGCCGGCCGCCCCGATCACGACGGCGAAGTGGATCCTGGAAGGCGTGGGAACGTCGAAGGTCCACGACATCACGGTCGTGGGCAACCGTCTCTATGCGAGCGCGTGGGACAGCGGCATCTGGATCTACGACATCACCGATATCGACACCACGCCGCCGCAGTTCCTCGGGTCTCACCCCGGCGAGAACACCCATTCGGCGTGGCCGACCGACGACGGTCGGTTCGTCATCACCGGCGAGGAACGCTCGGGCGGCGGCATCATCGTCCACCGCATCGACGAGGTGAAGGGCGGCGGCGTCGACCTGACCGTCACCGACATGGTCGCGCTCTCGGCCGGCGAGGCGAGCAGCGTGCACAATCAGCTCGCGATCGGATATCGCGTCTACAACTCCTGGTACGACGCCGGGCTGCGGGTGTATGACGTCGATCCGATCACCGGCACGCTGACCCCCGCCGCGTGCTACGACACGTCCGAGATGGGCTCGGTGTGGGGCGTCTATCCGTTTCTCGGCCTCGACCGGGTGCTGCTCAGCGCACGAAACACCGGCCTGGTCGTCGTCGCGATGGACCAGGCAACGCCGGGCGACGTCGACGGCGACGGAGACGTGGACTTCTCCGACCTGCTGGCGTTGTTGGCCGCATGGGGGCCCTGCCCTGCGTGCCCGGCGGACTTCGACGGGGATGGTGACGTCGATTTCGCGGATCTGCTCGTGCTGCTCGCGGGCTGGACGGCCTGACCAACCGGAGGGAATCGCTCTCCTTCCCAGCTAAGATGCGTCCGGATCGCGACGATCTCCCCATCGTCTCTCTTCGACTCGATCTTCGCCGGAGCGTTCCCCCATGCCCCCCTTTCCATCGGTCCCTTTCGTCATCACGCGGATCACCCTCCTCGCCACGCTGGCCCTCGGCGCATGCGCCAAGGAACCGCCGGCGACGCCGGCCGCAGTGGTCCCCGCCCCCGCGGAGACGCCCCCCGCCGTGTCGGCGTCACCACCATCGCCCGCGGCCACTCCCCACACGCCGACGGCAACGGGGCCGCGTCTCGCGCTCACGACGACGCGGCATGATTTCGGACAGATCTGGGATGTTCATCCGCAGGCGTGCGAGTTCCCGTTCACGAACACCGGCTCGACCCCCCTGCAGATTCTCCGCGTCGATCCCGGGTGCAGCTGCACCTCGGCCAACGTCCCCGTGCGGCGTCTCGCGCCGGGCGAATCGTCCGCGGTCCAGATCACGTACAACCCCACCGGACACCGGGGCCCCAAGGATCTGCGTGTGCGTCTGGTGACGAATGACCCCACCCAGAACGTGGCGGAGATGCGTTTCGCGGCGATGGTCTCGCCCTTCCTGCGTTTCCAACCCGATCTGCTTCGCTTCGACGTCGTTGCGAAGGGCCAGCCGCACGAGGCGACGATCGCGGTCACGTCGCCCGACCCCGAGATGGTGATCGAGTCGCTGAAGACGACGGCCCGGACCGTCACCACGTGGGGACTTCGCGACGACGGGGATTTCCTCGCCGCTCGGCTCCTCGGCCCCGACGAGCCGATCCCCGGCCCTGCCTCGTTCACGCATCGCCCGGGCCAGCAGCTCGTCGCGGTCACGATCAAGGACACGGCGCCGTGGGGCGCGCTGTTCGGGCAGATCGACGTGACCGCACGCGGCAAGCTGCCGAGCGGCGAAACCGTCACCCACACCACGACCGTGCACTGCAACGCCTCCGTGTACGGCGATCTGCGTGTCCAGCAGCAGATGTTCAGCCTTGGCCAGGTGAATCCCGGCACCACTTTCCGGGTGACGAATCGCCTCACCCGGCGTTCCGGGCAACCGTTCTCGATCGTCTCCACCAACGTTGGCGGCACGCCCATCCCCGGCATTCGCGTGCTGGTCGAGCCGATCCGCGCGATCGACGAGGTCGGCTATGACCTCACCGTGACGGGCAACGTCGGCAATCACGCGGGTGCGATCACCGGAGCCGTCACGATTCGGACCGATGTTGCGGGGGAAGAGGAGCTGCACGTGCGGTTGACGGGGTTCGCGCGGAAGTAGGTTTTGGTTTCGGGGCCGGGGCCGGGTCCGGGGCCGCGTCCGTGTCCGCGTCCGTGTCCGCGTCCGCGTCCGCGTCCGTGCTCGCGTCCGTGCCCGTGCCCGCGTCCGCGGCCGTGCCCGCGTCCGTGACCGTGACCGCGTCCGCGCCCGCATCCCCGCACGATTCAGCTATACTCCCCGCCGACCGCGGGCCATTAGCTCAGTTGGCTAGAGCGCACGGATCACACCCGTGAGGTCACAGGTTCGAGTCCTGTATGGCCCATTTCAGTAACCCACGCTGAACGCCGAATTTGGCGTACCCGCCCACGTGCGGCGGCGCGGCTGGAAAGCTCCGCAAGACCGGTAGCGTACCGGAGGAGACAGCCATGCCCGCCCGCGTCACAAAAACCCATATCCCTAAGTACCGGCACCACAAGGCCTCCGGCCTCGCCGTCGTTCGACGGTCGCGACGTCTACCTTGGTCGGTACGACACCCCCGAGAGCCGCGCGGAATACGACCGCCACATCGCGGAGTGGCTCGCGTCCGGTCGACACCGTCCCCACTCCGGTCCGTCCCTCACCGTCGTCCAGCTCATCGCGCGGTACTGGCCGTACGTGACCGAGTACTACCGGAAGAATGGCAAGCCAACCTCCGAGGTCTCGACCATCCGGTCGGCCCTCGAGCCACTCTGCGGGGACCGGGTTGTTGTCACAGCAAGACCGTAAGCTCAAGTTCACCTGCTCGGCTTGCGGCCATGAGTTCTGGCGGGATGAGTGGAGTGGCGGCGATGCGTGATCTCCGTCCGCAGGCAGCCGTCGGTGGCACGGTCGAAGTGCACCGAATAGCTCGACGGGCCGCGTGGGATCGCGGTCGACGGCTCAGGCAACGTCTACGTAGCAGGCGCGGCTTCTGACAACGCCTTCATGATCGATCCCGCAGGCACAATAACCAGATCATCAGTAGCGCTGGTGATGGTGTGAATGAACTCGACAGTGCCCATTCCATCGCCGTCGATAGCTCCGGGAACGTATATGTGACGGGTGCACTCTCTGTGAATGCGTTCAGGGTCGCACCTGATGGCTCGATCACGCAGATCATCGACATCAGTGGCGACGGCACGAACACGCTCAATCAAGCTCGTGGACTCGCCGTTGATGACTCTGGGAATGTGTTTGTGACTGGTGGTGCGTCTGACAACGCTTTCAGAATTGGCTCGAAAGGCACGATTACGCAGATCATCGACAGCGGTGGCGACGCGGTCAACCTGCTTGACTATGCGGGTCGGATCGCCGTCGATGATGCCGGGGATGTTTATGTAACGGGTCTTGATTCTGACAACGCGTTCAAGATCGAGGATCCGCTACCGGTTGAGTTGCAGAGGTTCTTGATCGACTAGGCCAGATCGGCCCTAGAGGCGTCACTCACCACGGGCACACATTCATGGGGCGTGAGCCGGTGCTGGGACAGCCGATCACGCGCGCACTGGGAAGCGGGTACACCCCCACGGGTTCAGGCATATGCACGTGGTAGAGTTGATTCGGACATTTGTGTTTCGAGGCGATCAGTCAGCGGGCTTTGAGCACAAGAATAAACCATTCCGGCCTAGCCCATCGTGCTCCTCACGGTCCGTGCGCATAGGAGAATCGTGGTGGAAGATAGGGATTGCAAGCCGGATGACCAGAGGCCGCGCGCGGCCCGCATGGTGTAGAGTCCCCTTGAGGCGATCGCTGTATGCGGCGACAATCCATGCAAACCGGCCGCCTGATCACTCTCTTCGGCGAAGGAGCATGGCCATGACGTATTCGCGCGGAATGATGGCGCTGGTGGCGGCGGTAGCGATGCTCAATGCCTTCGGTGTACGCCTGCAAGCGCAAACATGCGATCCAACTCTCTTGCGGTCGTTTAGCGGGACGTTTTATGGCGTCGGCACCGACAATTCGATGGTATTCATCGCTCGAATCGACGGGCTTGTGGTCGTCGACGTGAGTGAGCCGAAACTCCCGGTCGTTGTCGGTTGGGCGGATATACCAGGAGAGGCGAGCGACGTCGCTGCGGGGCCCGGCGTCGTGTACTTGGCTCATGACGACGGACTCTACGTAATCGATGTCACAGATCCTTCTCACCCTAAGACCATCGGCGTTGTCACCACGCCGTCAGCCTTGCGCTGTGTCGCGGTCGAGCGCGGCATAGCCTACGCGGGGACGAATGACGGGGTCTTCATAGTCGACGTGAGCGATCCGGCGAATCCAAATCAGATCGGAATGATCGAGGCGCCCGCCCTCGACGTCGTACTGAGCGGATCGACGGCTTACATCGTGGGTGACGATCTGCGGACAATAGACGTGAGCGATCCGACTGCCCCAACGATCCTCGGCGTCTTCGATCCGCCGTGTCGATGCCTGACCGCGATCGGCGTGGAAGCCGGGACCGCATACATCACGGCCAGCGGAGACTTCAAAGGTTTGTACGTCATCGATGTCACCGATCCCACGAGCCCGGCCCTACTCACATCGCAGGCCCTCGGATCGGGCGGGATGAGAACCATCGCCGCTACCGGAGACCTGGTGTACTTGGCGGATTTTGACCGACTGTGGGTCCTCGACGTACGCGATCGGTCGAGCCCGACCATCGTTGGATCGCTCGGGATCGATGCGGGCTTGGGCCTTGCGGTCGGCACCGATGTTGTGCATCTCGTCACTAGCGAAGGTCTGCGCATCGTCGACGTGTCGTTGGCGTCGACCCCTACCGTTGTGGGAGGCATTGATACGCTCCGGAGCGCCGCTGACGTGGCGGTCGTCGGCGACATCGCGTACGTGGCCGCCCAGAGCAACGGTCTCCGCATCGTTGACGTGAGCAACCCGACGTTTCCGCTGATGCTTTCGACCGTCGAGCCACTGGACGCGGCCTTCGGGAAGTTCCGTGGGATCGCTGTCGAGCGACCGATTGCATACGTGGCAGCAGGCGATTCAGGGCTTGTCGTGATCGACGTCAGTGACCCAAGGGCCCCCATCATCACCGGGTCCGTCGAGACACCTGACCGGGCCACCGATGTCACGGTAACTCGCAACCTCGCTCTCGTTGCTGCCTTCGGGGCGGGGCTGCAGATCATCGACGTTAGTGACCCTTCCGATCCGAGAATCGTCGGGTCCTTCGACACGCCCAGTCAAGCACGAGACGTCGTTGTCAGAACAGACTTGGCCTACGTCGCCGACTGGGACAGCGGACTGCAGATCATCGGCTTCGACAATCCGGCCGAGCCTGTTCTCATCGGATCGCTGAGCCTCTCCGATCGCGCGAACGGTGTCGCGGTGACGGCGGATGTCGCATATGTCGCAGATTGGGAGGCCGGACTTCAGATTGTTGACGTCAGCAATCCGTCTGCGCCTCTGTCTCTGGGGTCAGTCGCGCTGGCCGGTGAGGCCAGAGGCGTAACGGTGGCCGGAGGCCGGGCGTGGGTCATGCACGAAGAAACGCCGTTCGGATGGCTCCAGGGGTTCGATCTTCGTGACCCTCGGAGCCCGCTTCCGATCGGTTCCCTCAGCCTTCTCCTCCGAGGCGGAGATGCCGGCGATGTGACGATCAATAGCGACACGGCCTATGTTCCGGGTTCGTGGGGCGGGGCAATCGGTCGAGGTGTGTATTTGATTGACGTTGGTTCATGCCTCGCTGAGTGCCCCGACACCGACGGCAACGACACGGTCGATTTCATTGACCTGCTCAATGTCCTCGCCGACTGGGGTACGGATGGGTCGGGGCACGGCGGCGATGTCGATGACGATGGCGAGGTCGGCTTCTCCGACCTGTTGTTGGTATTGTCGAACTGGGGGGCGTGCGAATGAGCCGCCGCCGGCACGGTCGTTCTCCGGCGTGCGATGGGTGTTGCGAGCGGCGTGACCTAGTCGTTGGCTGTCTCGTCTGCCGCGGGCAATGCTGCTGGATCCTTGATCAGCCTCCGTGCTGTCTTGATCTTGTCGATCAACTGAGGCGTCGTCAGCGCATGCACGTGGGCGTGCTTCACCTCGCCGGTGTAGCTGACCTGATCCGAACGCCGCCATCGCTTGCGTGTTGACGGACTACGCTCCAGGAGCCACGCATTGGCCCTCCAGTCGCGTTCTGCGGCCTTCTGGATGTTGTTGGATGGCCTCAGCCTCGAACTCGCCCTTGGCCGTTTCTACGGCCTCTGCAAACGCTGCACAGACAGCGTTCTCAGGGCGCTGACAGTGCTGGCCTCTGCCTCGCGCTATCCACTCGTGGAGGGTGCTGGGGCCGATGCCGGCAGCCCTGGCAGCGGTGATGGCGGTGCAACCGTTGCGGATGTTCTCGACGATGGCGTCTTGGGCCTTGGGCGTGAGCTTCGTTCGGCGTCCGATGCGCTGGCTCGTTGGTTGGCCGTTCCTTGGCTCATGCTCGAATTGTACGATCACGAACTCTCATGGTCTCTCTCGAAAGGAAGACGTGGTGACACCCGCACGCATCGACATGCAGTTGCATGCACCTACGTGCGCACCACGTGAGGTCAGCGGGTGCGCGGAGATCGCCAAACGCGGATCAACAGCGATCTTGCAGATGTACCGCCGGGGGAGGCAGTCATTACGGCAGCGGTAGACTACCGGCCCTGATCATCGGCCATTCGCGCCGCCGTGGTGGACTGCGTCATGTGAGCGTGCCACGGGAAGTGGACCGCGGTACCAACGGGAGCCCCGTTACCAACGGGAGCTCCCGGACCGTGACGTACGGGGGCTCAACATATGACAGATCGGGGCCGTCACTGTCCGGCCTCCACCTGACTCACGAGCTCCTGTACAAAGCTCTCGATGGAAGTCTCTGAATCGAACTCTGCCAGATCCCGGGTGACGACCGCGACGACCGATGTCGAGAGTTGATTTCTCGGGATTCGACAGCTGATTTGCGTGCCGACGACCGTATTGGGATTGAGTGACCCAAGCAAGTGGGGCAAGTGTCTGCGAGAGATACTGAACGTGTCCTGGGGTTTGACACCAAGCGTCAGTGCCTTCTTCTTCGGCAACACAGGGGTCCGGATCAGCGATGACAACGCGGCCGCAACGACGAACGGTCGGAAGTGAGTGTCTTTCGCGCGCTTCGGATCAAACAGCAGTGCTCGCACGGCCACGAATTGGGTATCCGGCGTGACTTGGAGAGCCTTCGAACTCGCCGGCAGATCTTCGACTTCACTGTCCTCAATCTCCTCGTCCTCGTCGGCAATGTCGTCGACGGAGGCAGCGCTCAGTTCCGCAATCAAGCCCAGGTTTGTCTTCATGAGAAAGCTGACCGGACCACGCTCGGCTTTGCTGCGCGGAAGAGACAACCGCCTCGCGAGGGGTTTGCCGACGTCGAGGTCCGACGCCTGAAGCTGCTCGCGCAACAGTCGGAAGAAGCTCGTCACTTCTCCGTATAGGTCGTAGACGAAGCTCATGCCTGTCACAATTGCGGCTGATATCTCCGCGGATGATGGCTTCTCAGTTGTTTGTGTGGTCACCCCAAGCTCCTTGTAGCGGTTTGAGTTGCAGTTGTGCCAGGCTGTGCGCTCGAACGAGCGATCCGAAGCGCGTGTTGCCCGAGCAGGTTGTGATCTCGCCCAGTCGGACTCGGGGGGCCAGGGCCGTCAAATCGGCTCGGGCTACGCGATCGAATCCGGCGAAGGCCCTCTTACGACTGACCCGTTCCGACATCAGCCACGGAGCAAGTGGTTGTCGAATGAACAATGGGAGAACAGCCCGAATCCCGCCGAATGTCTCCGGTGGACGCGCGAAGTGGCCCGCAAGCACGGGCCGCAGATGGGATCGGTGGTGCTGAGCAGGGGGCGTCTTGCCGAGGCCGCGGAATGGTCGGATCCCTCGCATGTCCATCAGCTCAAGGAGGTCAGAGAGCAATTCGCTTGATCGTCGCACTTCAGGGTCAGTGTTGCCGCGAACGGCTTCGTGCCGGCGTGCCGCCCGCTCCAGCGATCGGGCAATCCGATGCCAACCAATCCAAAGGACACGGTCGGCGTGTTGCTGGAGCCGGCTCAACAGGTAGGGTGCGATCTCGGCCGAGGGTTGCACCGACCTGATGTAGTCAGAGAAGACGAACCGATTGTTGTTCAGGCGAAATCGAGGCGGTGCGAGATGGCGGGTGACGAGCACAACGTGGAAGGGGCGGTCTCGTGCCTCGGCGATCGCTACCGCAAGCTCTCGCTCGACCTGGAGGGCGCCGAAGCCGCTGTAGAGCTTGGCCTCAATGAGGAGGAGAGCGTCGTCACCTATCAATGCGACGTCAGGCTCCGTCATCGCCCCGTTGATGCCGGCCGGCGTCGCATATGATGGCCAGAAGACGAACTGAAGATCGTCTAGGCCGGCCTTCAGCTCATCCACATGCTGATGGAAGCTCGTTGCCGTAGGATTGGACGAGGCAATCTCTTCGAGGAACCCCGTCAGATACGGAGTGCGCGGCAGGTACTTGAGGCCGCCAAAGACATCTGCGGTGAGCAGGTCCTCTTTGGTCTCCCTGAGGAGAGAGCGGAGTTGGTCTGCTGTCAACTCACTCGGCTGCAGCGTCTCGAGATTCGACAGCTTGCGACGGATCTCGGCGATCAGCACAGCGCTCTCCTGTTCGGGGGGAAGCCACTGTCAGATCAGCAACTCAAGAAGGAGCATCGCGTCTAGGAGCAGCGGGTACAGGGCGTCCTGAGCCTCACAGTCTGTGATCCAGTCGTCCGCGTCTGGTGCGCCGCCCCATGCGCAGCCATCCGTCTTCGGCAGAATGTCATGGACGAGCGTGTCGTACGCCTGGGTGTATTTGCCTTTCTCGATCTTATCGAGCACCACGTTGATCTTCTTCGCAAGCTTCTTTCGCCGTTTGCTCTTCTCGAAGCTCTCTTCGTCCAGGCCATTCACGACGTCTAGCGCATCTTCCAGCGTGTCGGTCAACGCATCCTGCACCGTGAGCGCAACAACCGTCACGTTCGACGGCGCACTGTCAACGAAGCCGTCGTTGACGGTAAGCGTGACGACGTACATGCCCGCGAGATCGGCCGTGAAGGTCGGCTGCGCCGAGGTCGGATC
>JABDLI010000284.1 GCA_013003065.1 Phycisphaerales bacterium
CCTTCGGGTCATCGTGGGTTCGAATCCCACCCTGTCCGCTTACGATCCGATGTCCGGAAGAGGGGGTTGCAGGGGGATTCCTCCCCCTGCGCCGGCGCACCCACAGCCGCCAACGCGAGCTGAACGCGAAACTGGTCTCGAAAACCGGTATGGCCTTCGGGTCATCGTGGGTTCGAATCCCACCCTGTCCGCTTACGATCCGATGTCCGGAAGAGGGGGTTGCAGGGGGATTCCTCCCCCTGCGCCGGCGAACCGACCGCACCCCACATCTCCCGTCTAGCATTGCCCGTCTCCGGGGAATGAGTGGAGGTGCCCGCGATGTCGCTCGCTGCCCGTTGGACCACTGCGATCCTGGTGTTCTGTCTGACGACCCCCGCACCGGCCGTCGAGCCCGGCTTTCCGCTTCCCGAGCTCGCGGAGGTCCTGCCCACGGATGCCGGCGCCGGTGACTTCTTTGCCCGGTCGGTTGCCGTCCAAGGTGACGTCCTCGTCGTCGGCTCGGCCGAGCACAGCGCGGGGGGCGTGTGGGCCGGCGCCGCCTACGTCTACCGCTACACGGGCGTCGGCGCAGCGTGGGAGCTCGAGCAGAAGCTCATCGCGTCCGACTCCGAGGACTTCGTGCTGTTCGGCACGTCGGTCGCGATCGACCGCAACGTGATCGCGATCGGAGCCCCCCGCGCCGACGAGCATCTGCCTACGGGCGGTGTGATCGTGGATACGGGCGCCGTCTACATCTTCCGGCACGACGGCGTGAGCTGGGTCGAGGAGCAGCGGCTCGTGCAGGCCGATCAGTTCATCTTCGACGAGTTTGGCGTCGCCGTCGATCTGGAGGGCGATCGCCTGCTCATCGGCGCCCACCAGGACGGCGTGGCGTGCGAGGACGACCCCGACCCCGTCATCCAGCAGAATTGCAACTCCGGATCCGCGTACATCTTCGAGCGGAGGGACGGCACCTGGATCGAGACGGCGAAGCTCGTTGCGTCCGACACCCACGTGCGTGATCTCTTCGGCGCCGCCGTCGATCTGCAGGGCGATCTGGCGGCCATCGGCGCGTGGAACTCCGGCAACACGGCGGGCCCCTGTCCGCCCGACTGTGACTTCGACGGGCACGGTGCGGTCTACCTGTACCGGCTCGTCGACGGCGCCTGGATCGAGGAAGCGATCCTGACGCCACCGGACACGGGCTTCGACTTCGAGTACTTCGGTCACTCGATCTCGCTCAGCGGGGACACGATCCTGATCGGCGCCGAGGGCGACGACGCGGTGGCGGTGAGCGGCGGCGCGGCGTACATCTTCCGGCATGATCCGGGTGGCCCCGAGCCCTGGGTGCAGGTGCAGAAGCTCAAGGCTTCCGACGGCGCGTTCGCCGACTTCTTCGGCCAGGCGGTCGCGTTGCGGGGCGACGTCGCGCTCGTGGGCGCGATCTTCGACGATATCGGCCGGCAGTCGAACGTGGGCTCGGCGTATCTCTACGAGCTCGTCGGCGAGGTCTGGAAGGAACGCGGCAAGCTCGTCGCCACCGACGCCTTCACCGGCGACTTCCTCGGCAACGCCATCGCCATCTCCGACCACTGGGCGATGGTCGGCGCGTTCACGGACGATGACATCGCCGAGAACGCCGGCGCGTTGTACATCTTCGGCGGCCTCGACGACTGCGACGGGAGCGGCACGCTCGACATCTGCGACATCGCGGTCGGGGACGCGAAGGACGTCGATGGCGACGGCGTGCCCGACTCGTGCGGGGACGCCTGCCCGGCCGATCTCGACGGCTCGGGCGACGTCGGCTTCACCGATCTGCTGGCCATTCTTGCCGATTGGGGGCCCTGCCCCGCCGACTGCCCGGCCGATCTCGATGCGAGCGGCGACGTCGGCTTCACGGACCTGCTGGCGGTGCTCGCGGCGTGGGGACCGTGCTGAGGCATCGCGTCGCGGTCAACGAGAACGGTCGACGATACGGCACGGACACGGACACGGACACGGACGCGGACCCGGATGCGGACACGGACGCGGACACGGACACGGACGCGGGCACGGACACGAACGCGGGCACGGATGCGGACACGGACGCGGACCCGCACACGGACAC
>JABDLI010000286.1 GCA_013003065.1 Phycisphaerales bacterium
CCTCACAACCCCCCACCTCCCGATCAACACGCTCGACTACGACCTCCCCGAGTCGCTCATCGCCGTCCGCCCCGCCGAGCCGCGGGACGCCGCGCGGATGCTCGTCGTCGGCGCCGACGGTCGGCTCGAGGATCATCACGTCCGCGACCTTCCCGCGTTCCTTGGGAAGGGCGACCGGCTGATCTTCAACCGCACGGCTGTCCTGCCGGCGCGGTTTCACGCGCAACGCACGACGGGCGGGCGTCTGGAGGGGTTGTTCCTGTCGGAGCCGGAGGTGGGCACGTGGCGGATGATGCTGAAGGCGAATCGCTCCCCGCGGGCGGGTGATCGCATCGACCTGCTCGGTCCCGACATGGCTCCGGCGGGACGCACGCTCGAAATCGTCGAAAGAGACGGCGACGCCTGGGTGGCCTCGATGACGCCACCCGCGGCGGCGACGGTCGTGCTGCCGGAGATCGGCCTGACCCCGCTGCCGCCGTACATCCTCCGGGCGCGGCGGGATCGCGCGATCGCGCTCGACGATCGGCTCGACCGGTCCTGGTACCAGACGGTCTACGCCGCCGCGTCCGATCAACATTCGGTCGCGGCCCCGACCGCCGGACTGCACTTCACGCCAGCGCTCCTCGACCGCATCGACGCCGCGGGAGTGGAGCGGCGCTTCGTGACGCTTCACGTCGGGACGGGCACCTTCAAGCCGGTCACTACGGAGAACCTGGCGGACCACCCGATGCACCGAGAGTCGTACGCGGTGCCGGCGGCGACCCTGGCCGAGCTCCGGAAATCGACCGGCCGCACCATCGCGGTGGGCACGACGACCGTCCGCACGCTGGAGTCGCTCCCCGAGCCGCTTCCGACCGAGCCGATCACGAGCAGCACCGACCTGCTGATCGCGCCGCCCTACCGGTTCCGGCACGTGGACGGGTTCCTCACCAACTTCCACCTGCCCCGATCCACGCTCCTCGCGCTCGTGGCCGCGCGACTCGGCCTCCAACGCACGATGGAAATCTACGAAGAGGCGGTGCGTCGCGCGTACCGGTTCTACAGCTATGGTGACGCGATGCTGATCCTCCCCGAAGCGGACCCGGGCTCGTGACCGACCTCCCGCCGTCCGCGGCCCCGCCCCCGCCCCCGCCGGCGCCGCCCGATCTGAACGAACGCCTCGCCGACCTCGGCATCGAGCTGGACCCGGGTGACGAGGCGCGGCTCGGTGCGTACCTCGCGCGGCTCCGGGCCGGCAACGAGAAGTGCAACCTCACGCGCATCATCGATGACGCCGGGATGTGGGAGCGGCACATCATCGACAGCCTCTCGCTCCTGCCCATCATCGTCGCAACCGGAGCGGAGCGCGTGGTGGACGTCGGCTCGGGCGGTGGTCTGCCCGGCATCCCGCTGGCCATCGCGTGTCCGGCGCTCGAGGTGACGCTGCTCGAAGCAACGGGCAAGAAGGCGACCTTTCTCGAGGAGATGGTGCGTGACTTCGAACTCGAACACGTGCGTGTCAAAAACGCACGGGCCGAAGACTACGGCGGCCACGGCGCCCCGGGCCGCGGACGCTACGACATCGTCACCGCCCGCGCGGTCGGCCGACTCCCCGTCCTGCTCGAGCTCACGGTCCCGCTCGCGCGGGTGGGCGGATTCGTCCTGGCGATCAAGGGCGCGCAGGCGACGACCGAGGTGATGGAGGCCCACGAAGCGCTCAAGCAGCTTCGCGCCGAGGTCATCGACACCCATCGCACGGAGACGGGAACGATCGTCGTGATCGAAAAGCTCCGCCCGACCCCGGCGGCGTTTCCGCGACGGGCGGGGGAGCCGAAGCGGGCGCCTCTGGGGTGACGGACGCGGGCACGGCGCGGACACGGGCACGGACACGGACACGGGCACGGACTCGGACGCGGACACGGACACGGACACGGACGCGGACGCGGACGCGGACACGGACACGGACGCGGACGCGGACGCGGACACGGACGCGGACGCGGGAGCGCTCGCGAGGCGCTCGCGGGGCGTCAGCGCAAACACGCCCATCGCGCAACCGCCCGCCCCAACCTGCCCGAGGCGGCATGGACGCCGCCGGTCCCCACGCAGCCTGCACCCGCCGGAGGCGGTGCGAAAAACAGTCCGAACCCACGCTGAACCATCCAGACGCGAGCCCGCAGGATGCGGGCGGTCTATTTGGGCGCCCGGGCCGGTCTGTGCTTCGCCGCAGGATGCGGCGGAACACGCTGAGGTCGGTTGCGCGCCGGACGACGCAGCGTTCAGCGCACGACCAACTGAGGCCGAGGGCGGCAGGACGCCGCCCGTGGATACGCAAGGCGTCCGGACGTCACCGGCGTGTTTGCGCGGTTGGGGGAGAATTGAGTTGGAATGGGAAGGGGAATGGGAATGGGAAGGGGAAGTGGAATTGGACCCGGAGAGTGGGGACCCGGGCAATCGTGAATTGGAATTCGGAGGGCGCAACCGCCCGACCCAACCTGCTCGAGGCGGCATGGACGCCGCCGGTCCCCGCGCAGCCTGCACCCGCCGGAGGCGGTGCGAAAAACAGTCCGAACCCACGCTGAACCATCCAGACGCGAGCCCGCAGGA
>JABDLI010000326.1 GCA_013003065.1 Phycisphaerales bacterium
GCGCGGGTGTCGCGCGTTCGACTGCTCCCGCGAGCCCAGCTACGTCCGGGCGCGTCCCCGCATCGCGGCGTTGCTCTCGCTGCACGGCATCCCGATCGTCGAGGTCGGTTCTGCGGATGCTTCTCCAAAAACAACGCGACTCCCTCACGAGGAGGGAGCCGGGTCGTCTTAAGCGGACAGGGTGGGATTCGAACCCACGATGACCCGAAGGCCATACCGGTTTTCGAGACCGGCGCGTTCAGCCGCTCCGCCACCTGTCCGGGTGTTCGGGGGCATTCTTGCAGCGTCCGTGGCGGGCGTCAATTGCGGTGAAACGCGCTTGTCCGGACCCGGACGGCGGCGGAGAATGGTGCGTCTGCCGCTCGAGGAGGAGCCACCATGCTGAGAGTCGCCCTTGCCGCGGTTGCCGTTCTGGCCGCCGGCTCCGCCGTCAACGCCGGGGGCGTCGTGGTCTGGTCGGAAGACTTCGACGCGTACCGCGCCGGATCGGAGCTCGATGATCAGGGTGGCTGGCGGGGGTGGGACGGGGGGCTCGGTCACGTCGGCGTGAGCGACGAGCAATCGACGAGCTCACCCCACGCCGCGCGGGTTGCCTCGGAGGGCGACACCGGTCACCAGGCCATCCAGGATCACGCCGCGCTCGGCATGACGAGCGGCGTCTATTCGATCAGCGCGAAGGCGTACGTGCCCGGTGGTCACACCGGCGCGTCGTACTTCATCATCATGAACACCTACGAGGTCGGCGGGGCGAAGAACTGGTCCACCCAGGTGCACTTCGACGGCTCGGACCAGACGCCGCCCAGCGTCCTGACCGCGGACTTCACGTCCGATCGCCTCCCGCTGATCACCGACGCATGGACCGACCTGGAGGTCGTCGTCAACCTCGACATCGGACCCGACGCCGGCGACGGCACGCCAGTGGGCCAACAGCACTTCTTCTACGACGGCGCACTGCTCTACGAGGGGCCGTGGCGCGGGCAGGTCAGCAGCACCGCCGGCTCGGCCGCCCGGATCGCCGCGACCGGCCTCTTCAACCTCGACGGCAGCGTCGTCTACTACGACGATCTCTCGATCGAGCGGCTCGACCCCGACGGGGCGTGCTGCTTCGACACGGGCGCGTGTCTGGACGGTGACGGCATGGACGAGGTCGACTGCCTTGCGCGGGGCGGCGTGTTCCAGGGCATCGGGACGAGCTGCGTCGCGGTGACGTGCTACGAGAACGACGGGGGCGTGTGGCTCGTCGATCTGCCCGACGGCGTCGCCGATCCCGACGGGTGGACGTGGGACGCCAGCACCGGTCACGCCGACACGTGCGACGAAACCGACGACTGCGACGACTCGCCCGCCAACGACATCGCCTGGCGGATCGCGTTTCCGCGTGACGCGGAGTACATCATCTCGGTCTGTGATGCGAGCTTCGACAGCGTGCTCTCGCTCGGAACGACGCCGTGCGCCGGTGACATCGCGATGAACGACGACGCGGTCGGGTGCGGGACGGCCAGCGAGATCAGGGCCACCCTGGCGGCCGGGACGTACGAGCTGCTCCTTGAGGGATTCTCCGGTGGCGACTGCGGCGCTTTCACGCTGAACATTCGCGAGCTGTGTTCGCCGCTCGTCGACAACCCCGACGCGACGCTCGAGCTGGAAGCGTGCGGGGACGACACCAACGGTGGCTGCAACGCCGAGCCGCCTGTCTTCGAAGCGATCGCCTGTGACACCACCGTGCGGGGCACCGGCTGGCATGACACCCTGACCCGCGACACCGATTGGTACGAGCTCGTGCTTGCCGAGCCGACCACCGTCACCCTCACCGGCGTCGCCGAACGGGCGTCGTGGACGTTCGGCTTCATCAACGAGCAGACCTGCGACGACGATATCTCGATCGACGGCGCGGTTTTCCAGCCCTGCTTCATGCAGGAAGCCGCGGTCGTTTCGACACGCCTCGCCGCGGGCACCTGGTGGATCATCTCGGCGCCGCAGTCGGCCAGTCCGGTGGTCATCCCGTGCGGCGATCTCGACACCTACGAGCTGACCGTTTCGTGCGGCGAGCCGTGCGTGCCGAGCCTCGTCGGCGACACCGACGGCGATGGGTTCACGGACTTCAACGATCTGCTGAACGTGCTTGCGTCGTGGGGGGTGTGTTCCGGGTCGTGTGCGGGTGATGTCGACTGCAGCGGGGATGTGGGGTTCATCGATCTGCTGCGGGTGCTGGCGAACTGGAACCCGCCGCCGTAAGGGCCGGGTCCGGGTCCGTGTCCGCGTCCGGGTCCGTGTCCGTGTCCGCGGCCGTGTCCGTGTCCGGGTCCGGGTCCGGGTCCGTGTCCGCGTCCGCCACCGTGTCCGTGTCCGTGTCCGTCCCCTTCTCGGTCAATTGACCGAATCGCGAGATCCGACGCGGGCGCCCCACGGTACCATCGGCGGCGCACGAGGAGGTCATCGCCATGCCCCACGAGAACGACGACCCGACCCTTCCCGGAGCAGCGCCCCCCGGACGTGGTGTGACCCGGCGATCGTTCATGCAGACGCTCGGCATCTCCGCGGCGGCCACGAGCGCCCTGGGTGGCGAGCGGGAGGCGACGGCCGCGGTCGCCGACGACACGCCCGTCCTCGGACCGGGTCCGGTCCCGATCACGCTCCGCATCAACGGGAAACCGCACACGCGGACGGTCGACCCCGCCACGACGCTGCTGGAGGCGTTGCGGGTCGATCTCGACCTGACCGGCACCAAGGAGGTCTGCGATCGCGGCGCGTGTGGGGCCTGCTCGGTGCTCGTCGACGGCCGGCTCACCGTGTCGTGCATGATGCTCGCGATCGACGCGGTGGGCGCGGAGATCACGACCGTCGAAGGGTTGGCCCGGGGCGACACGCTCGATCCCGTGCAGGAGTCGTTCGTTCGGCACGATGCGTTGCAGTGCGGCTTCTGCACGCCCGGTCTCGTCATGGCGTCCCGCGCTCTGCTCGACGAGAACCCGAAACCGACGCTCGACCAGATCAAGAAGGGACTGAGCGGCAACCTCTGCCGGTGCGGGACCTACACGAACGTCTTCAACGCAGTGCTCGAGGCGTCCGGGCAAACGCCCATTGCGGATGCGGAGGAGGCGATGCCATGAGCGAGCAACGAGATCATCTCCCGACCATCATGCCCACGAGCAACCGTCCGATCAACGCGGGCGCCGCGCTCGACGACGACACCGCCCGGCTCGACGCCGTGGCCAAGGTCACCGGCCGCGCCCGGTACGCCCGTGACCGCTACGAACCGAATGCGTTGTTCGCGGCGTTCATCCGTTGTCCCTTCGGGGCGGCGACGCTCACCGGGCTCGACGAAGCGGCCGCCAAGGCGGTGCCGGGCGTCGTGGACGTGAAACGCACGGGCGACGAAGGGCGGTACCACGGTGAACCCGTCGGCTTCGTCGTCGCGGAGTCGAAGCACGCGTTGCGACGCGGTCTCCGGGCCGTCGCCCCGAAGTGGAAACGCGGGTCCGTCAAGACGACCATCACCGACGACGCCGGCCCGATCCCGGCGACCGAAGACGACGTCGCCGAGGCGATCGCGAACGCCGACCACGTCATCGAGGCGGTGTACTCGACGCCGGTGCAGACGCACTCGGCGCTCGAGACGCACGGCGTGGTCGTCGATCACCGGGGCGACACCGCGACGGTGTACGCCAGCACGCAGGGGACGTTTTCGGTGCGGGACGGCATCGGGGACGCCCTGGGCCTCGCGCGGTCCGAGTTCGAGGTGCGCTGCGAGTACGTCGGGGGCGGTTTCGGCGCAAAGTTCGGACCGGGCAAGGAAGGCATGCTCGCCGCCGAGGTCGCGCGGCGCCACGAGCGTCCGGTGTACGTGTTCTGTGACCGCGCCGAAGAGCACCTCGACACCGGCAACCGCCCGTCGAGCCGGACGCACGTGCGGGTCGGCTTCGCGAAGGACGGCACGCCGTTGGCGACACGCGTCCACACGTGGGGTGGCGTGGGCGTCGCCCGTCGCGGCGGCGGGGCGCGGATTCCCTCGCAACGCTACGACCTGGGCAGCGTGCAGAAGACGCACGAGGACGTGCAGTTCAACGCCGGCGGACCGCGGGCGATGCGAGCGCCGGGCTGGCCCCAGGGTGCCTTCGCGGAAGAGCTGCTGCTCGACGAGATCGCGACCGTCGCGGGCGTCGATCCGCTCGCGCTCAGACGGCGGCTCGATGGCGACACCGCCCGCCGGGCGATGTACGACCTCGGCGCCGACCTGATCGGCTGGTCGCGGCGGGCGAAGACCGGCACGCAATCGTCGGTCGTGCGTCGCGGGTTCGGGGTCGGCACGACGAGCTGGCCCCGCATTCCCGCCCGGGCGGAGGCGGAGGTCGTCGTCCATCGCGACGGCTCCGTCGAGGCGCGAACGGGCACACAGGACATCGGTCAGGGGCAACGCACCGCCATGGGCGTCATCGCCGCGACCAAGCTCGGCGTGCCGCTGCGGCTCGTGACGGTCATGATCGGCCGCTCGAGCTATCCGGTCGGACCCGGCTCGGGCGGGTCGATGACGCTGCCGAATACGGCGCCCGCCATGATGGCGGCGGCGCTCGACGCGCGATCGAAGGTGCTCGAGCACGTCGCGCGGCGACGGGGCATGGAGGCGAACGAGCTGACCATCGCCGACGGATACGTGATCCGAGGCGAGGAGCGCCTCGTCGGGTGGGAGGACGCGTGCCGCGGTCTGCCCGACGATGGCGTGACCGGCCGGGGTGATGGGCGTTCGGGGGCGGCGCACCGCGGGGAAGGAACGTCCGCCGGCGTCCAGTTCGTCGAGCTGACGGTCGACAGCGAGACGGGCGTGATCGCCGTCGAGCGGGTTGTCGCCATCCAGGCGTGCGGCCAGGTCGTGTCACGCAAGACGGCCGAGAGTCAGATCATCGGCGGCGTGATCCAGGGAATCAGCTACGCGCTCTTCGAAGACAAGCTCCTCGACCGCAATCTCGGCGCGATGGTGAATCCGAATCTCGAGATGTACAAGATCGTCGGCAGTCGCGACATGCCGCACATCGAGCCGGTGCTGTGGACGCAGGGGCAGACCGGCGTGCGTTCGCTCGGCGAGCCCCCCGTGGTGCCGACCGCCGGGGCGATTGCGGCCGCCGTTTTCAACGCGATCGGCGCTCCGGTGCGTCATCTGCCGCTGACACCGGACAAGGTGCTGGCGGCGCAGGAAGGAGGTGCGGCGTGAAGGCCTTCGCGTTTGCCCGGCCGGCGTCGTTCGCCGAAGCCGGCGAGCTGCTGGCCGATCGGCGGTATTCGCTGCCCGTCCTGAAGGCGGGGGGGATGGACGTCGTCGACCATATGAAGGAAGGGCTGCTCGAGCCGGACCTTCTCATCGACATCCGGGCCACGGGCGTTCGGCCCGCCGGAATCAGCCGAACCGACGACGGTGGACTGCGGATCGGGGCGATGACGACGCTGGCGGAGATCGCCGCGTCGCCGATCGTCCGCGCGACGGCGCCGGTCGTGGCCGACGCCGCCGGCAGCGCGGCCACGCCGCAGGTGCGCAACGTCGCGACGGCGGCGGGCAATCTGCTTCAGCGGCCGCGATGCTGGTATTACCGCAACGAACAGTTCCACTGCCTCAAGAAGGGCGGACACACGTGCTATGCGGTCGAGGGCGAGAACAAGTTCCATGCGATCTTCGGCGGGGGGCCGTGCCACATCGTGCACCCCTCGAATCTCGCGCCGGCGTTGGCCGTGTGCGGGGGACGCGTCCACCTGACCGGCGGCGATCGCCCGTCGCTTTCGATCGATGACCTCTACCACGCCCCCGCGCAGGGCGTGTGGAGCGAGCACGAGCTCGAGAAGAACGAGATCATCACCCACATCACGATCGGGCCCGCGTCGCGGAGCGGGTTCTACGCCGTCAAGGAAAAGCAATCGTTCGACTGGCCGCTGGTGATGGCGTCGGTGATGCTTCGCACGCAGGGGTCTTCGATCACGGCCGCGCGGGTGTCCGCCGGGGCGGTCGCGCCGATTCCTTGGCGATTGCCGGCCGTCGAGGCGGCCCTCGCGGGCGTCCGGGTCGACGACGACGCCGGGCTCCGAAAGGCGTGCGCCGGCGCGGCCGACGGGGCGAACCCGCTGTCGGACAATGCCTACAAGGCGAGCCTGCTCCCCGTCGCGGTGCGGCGGGCCGTCCTGCGGGCGACGGGACGCGACGAGAAGGAGGCCTGACCATGGACGACGTGCGACCCGTGCGTCTGCAGATGAGCTGTCTGCACTTGCGTCACAAGCTGATGTACGTCGACGAGCGTCAGAGCGCGCCGGGGCTCGTCGACGACGAATCGGACACCCGCGTGTTCTGGTGCGTGAAGACCCAGGACGCGCTCGGCCCCGACCACGAACCGGTGAGCCCGACGGACTGCACGCGGGCCCGCGGCTGCTACTGCGGCGTCTCCCGGACGCCCGCGAACGCCCCGGAGCCGGTGGTATGAACGAGCCCATTCCCGACTTGCTCCGCCGGGCGGCGGCGTGGCAGCGGGAGGGACGCGGCGTGACGGCCTGCCTGCTCGTCCGGGCGCGGGGATCGACGCCGCAGACGCCTGGCGCGCTCATGCTCGTCGACGACGCGGCCGCGACGTACGGAACGATCGGCGGCGGCTGTGTCGAGGCGGAAGTGCGTCGCGAGGCGCTCGCGCTCATCGCGGCCGGCAAGAGCCGCACGCTCCGGTACAAGCTCGACCATGATTACGGATGGGACGACGGTCTGATCTGCGGCGGCACGATCGAGCTCGCCGTGGGACCCTTTCCGGATCCGGCGACCCTGGAGACGATCATCGCCGCGCTCGACGCCCGCCGGGGGACGGCGCTCGACATCGCGGTCGACGACGATGCCGGTGACCGCGTCATCTACCGCCGCCATCTGCCGCCGTGCCCGCGTCTGTACATCGCAGGGGCGGGGCACGTCGGGCAGGCGCTCGTGCGGCTGGCGCGGCGGCTCGACTTCGAGATCACGGTCTTCGACGATCGCCCCGATCTGCTCGACCAGGTGCAGACGCTCGGGGCGCAGGGCATGGGCGGGTCCATCGCCGCTCGCCTCGCCGCGATGCCGATCGACGCGGAGACCTACGCGGTGATCGTCACGCGTGGCCATCGTCACGACGCGGAAGCGCTCGCCGCGACGGCCGGTCGCGGAGCGCGGTTCGTCGGGATGATCGGCAGCCGACGCAAGGTCAAGGTCATCTTCGACGACCTGGTGACGCGGGGGACGCCGGCGGCGGATCTCGAAGACGTGGAAGCACCGATCGGGCTCGACATCGGTTCGGTGACCGTCGAGGAGATCGCCATGTCGATCGCGGCGCGACTGGTGCAGGTGCGACGGGCCGAAGCGGAGACGCTGGTCGAGGGACCGCTCCCGCATCCCGCGCCGGCGGCGTCGCTGGCCTCGTGACCACGCCCTCGCTCGTCGGCGTGCTCGTTGCGGCCGGCCTCGGCCGTCGCTTCGGGGGACGCAAGCAGCTTCATCCGTGGCCAACGCCCGGCGGTCCGACGCCACTGGTCGCGGTCGCGTTCGACGCGATCGCAGGCGTGTGCGACGCGATGGTCGTGGTCACCGGGGCGGAGGCGGACGCCGTCATGGCAGCGCTCCAGCCGCGTGCGTTCGAGGCGGTTCCGGGCGATCCCCACGGAGAGATGCTCGACTCGATCCGCGCCGGTCTCACCGCGACCCGGCGGCTCGCCCCACGCTCCGCGGCGCTGCTCCAACCGGGCGATCACCCGGCCGTCGCCCCGCGCACGCTCACGCAGCTGATCGAAACACATCGGGCGAATCCGGCGCTCGCGATCATGCCGGAGTATGCGGGCAAGGGTGGGCACCCCGTCCTCATGCCGCCATGCATCATCGACGCGGTGCTGGCGGCGGGCGTGATCGAAGGCGGTCTGCGTTGCTTCTGGGAACGCGAGCCGACGCGGTGCCGACGCGTGGTCGTCGATGACGCGAGCATCGTCCGGGACGTGGATCGACGAGAGGACGCGGAGTAGACGCGGCGGGTGCGGCGGGTTTTTTCGTGCCGGCGGGGGTCTCCACCAAGGGTGCCACGGACAGCGAAGCGTCCGTGCCGTGCGT
>JABDLI010000308.1 GCA_013003065.1 Phycisphaerales bacterium
GTCGGTGAATCGCCGTCACGGCGTCGGACGGTGCCCGCCGCAGCGGTCCGTCCGAAGGGGTGTGCTCACATCGTCCAGTTGGCCAGGACGAGCAACAGGTCGGAAAAGCCCACGGAGCCGTCCGCATCGAAGTCCGCAGGACAGGTTTCCGGGCGGGCGGGACAATCGCCCCAGGCACCCAGGAGCAGGGCCAGATCGGCGAAGCCGACGACGTCATCGCCGTCGAGGTCGGCGTTGTAGCGAAAGCCGGCAAACCCCTGCGGAGGTGAAAACAAGTCAATTGAGACGGCCCCGCACTGGTCACCGTGGTCGTTGATGCCTCGCATCAACGTGGCGCCAAAGCCGGGGACTACAAAGTCAAAGAACTCGCCCTCCTCGGTCCGCAGGTAGGAACCGGCCGACATGGGCGGCGTGAAATGGATGCCGTTGGCCAGTCCGTTGTTGTTCACTCGACCCACATCCGAAGAGAATGCACCCGGATACACGACCACCGAGGCGTCCTCGCCCTCCAGAAGATAGCCCTTGCTGACGCCCGCTTCATCCAAGAACCACCCGCTGATCGTTCCCCGGTTGTTGATTCCGAGGGCCACGGCATTGCCGTCTCCGGGAACATCGAGGATGGCAAAGTCGCCGTGCTGGTCCAGAATGAAGGGCGTCTGGACGAACTCCGCGGTTCTGAAGTCCCCAACGATATCGCCCTGATCGTTCAAGCCCCACAAGAACGTCGACTCGGCCGCGGGATCGGGATACACAATGGTCGTGAACACACCGTCACGGTCGCGATGAAACCCCATCATGGGAGATTCCTCGGTCGGGCGAAAATGGCCGACGATCTCCCCCTGCTCGTTGATGTTGGTGGGTTGCGTAAAGAAAGATCCTGGAACCATGATGGGCGTGACCACGCCGTGGTCGATGAGAACGCCGCCTTGAGTGAGTGTGTCAAGGCCCACGACCTGCCGCTGGTTGTTGACATCCATGCCCAGGCCGAGGTCCGGCGGGAAGACGAACACATAGTCGTCCGTCACGTCAGCGCCGGCGGTTGCCTGCTGCGGCGATTCGACGCTGGCCGCGGGCGGGGCGTCGAGCAGCGCCCACGACGGAATGGCTCCGACGGACGTCTCCCACGTGAGACCCCGCTCCTGGCTGTCCTCGGCCGTCGCCAGAGCGGGGCCGAGCAGCACGCCGGCCGCCATGGCGACGAGCACCGCCGTCACGTCAGCGCGGGAAAGGGCTCTCGATACGGATGGGTTGGTTGACATACCCGTTTCTCCTTTGGCTGGAGAGGCAATGCCTGGCTCACCCAAACCGGATCGCCGATCGAGGCTTGCCCCACGACCAAGAAACGACGTCCGGACCGAGGGACCGACCTGCCTTTTGGAGAAATGCCTGACGCGAGCCCGGAGATCAGCGATCTCGCGAGCTCGCGCCGCTCCGCCCCGCCTCACGCGTCGGCTGGCCGCGGACAATGGGGCCGCACCTTCGTAAGTCGCTCGTGGGCGCACGCCTGGCACGTGGCTTCCCGACGAACGAAGGTGCGGCCCCTCGCTTCCCGATTCAAACTGAAGACTGACGCCAGACTTCGAGCTTCAATCTGCCTGCGCTGTCTGCGATGTCCCTCCGCCCCCCTGGATCGGCGACCAGTGAGAAACCTTCGCGACCCACTTGTTCCCCTGCTTCACCATGGTCTGGGTCACGCGTGTTCGATAGCCCGAGACCGCGGGGTAGCCTTCCGGCTTCATCGACCCCTCCGAGTAGTAGAGCGCCGTCGCCACCGTGTCCGAGTGCACGACGACGCGGATGTGCTTCGGTGTGAGGTTGAACGACTCATATCGCTCGACTCGGCCGGACGATGAGATCTCATGCAGGAGACCACCGCTCGACCAGAACTCCAATGATCCATTCCGCGGGGTGTCCTTGGGGTCCCCCTGCAAGTTGTCTCTGACGTACTGGTTGGCCGAGAGGATCGCGTCGATGATCTCCTGCTCGACCCCAACTTGTCCGATGGCCGCGGCCGCCACCGCGACGGACGCATCCTGGGGCTCCGGATCGACATTCGCAGAGGCGCCCAAGGTCAGGCAGACGGCCGTCACGCTCACGACGAGCAGGACCGCGATTGATGTATTACGCACGGTTGTTCTCCATTTGAAGGATCATCGGACAGGCATCCGTCCAGCAAACGACGTCCGGGCCGGCGGACCGACCTGCGTTCTCAACAAAGACCTGACGTGAGCCCGGCGATCAGCGATCTCGCGCGCTCGCGCCGCTCCGCTCCGCCCGCTCTTCCGGTGCCGACTTCCAGATCCGAACGGTTTTGTCGCCCGAGGCCGATGCGATCCGCGATCCGTCCGGTGAGAAGGCGACGGCCTTCACGTACTGGCCGTGCCCGCGCAGCGCGAGGACCTGCGCGCCGGTCGCGACGTCCCAGAGCCGCACCGTCGTGTCGTTGCCGCCGGAGACCAGACGCGTCCCGTCGGGGCTGTAGTCGACGCCGTAGACGACCCCCTGATGGCCGGCGAGCTCGCTGATCTTCTCTCGCGTCTCGATGTTCCAGATGTCGATGACGCCGGACGCCGAGCCGGCGGCGAGGTGCCGACCATCGGGGTGCAAGGCCAGGCAGTGGTACGTCCCGGGGATCCCGCCCCGCAAGCCGACGTCGTCCGCGAAGGTGATCGCGCTCGACTCGTGCTCCGTGTATGCCACCAGACCGTCCGCGTTCACCGCCACCGAGTTGGTGAGCCGTGAGCCGGAGAGCGAGTCGCCCAGGATCGAACGCAGCTCGCGCCGGTAGGCCGGGCTGAGGAGCCCCCCCAATCCGATCGTGTAGGCAACGCTCGGTTCGCTCGAGGTGTAGTGCCCGAGCCAGAACACCGTGGTGTCACCGAGGCGGACGTCGTCCGGTAGCAAAGCCAACATATCCCCAACGACTTGAAGCGTCGGATGGCCGTTCATCCCGGTCTCGTCGAGCCGTACGCGGCGAACGTCGCCGGAGTCACGGAGCACGATTCGCGCGTCGTTCGTGGCGGACCAGGAGGACACGCGACCCTCGTCATCGAGCGCGACGTTCGATGCGTCGGCAACGAACCGGGCGACGAGCGTGGCGCTCGAGAGTTCCGGCCAGACCCCACGACCCGTTGCTCGTCGCTGCCCGAGGTAGCGATCGACGGCGGCGGCATCGCCGTCCGAAAGCCGGCCGTTCAGGATGATCAGCTCCGCCAGGAAGCCGCTGAACACATACCGGCCACTTGGGCTGCCGACGAACACCGGGTGCGGGACGGGATCGGGCCGATGGAGTTGTCCGTCGAGCCGTTGTCCGAGCAGCGTTCCGTTCACGAACGCGCGGAGGGTGAAGTCGCCGTCGCCAGTCGCGCTGTAATCAGTGCGCCATATCGCATGCTCCCTGGGAATCCTGGTGCTTGTCGGCAACATGAAACTGAAGTTGAAGCCAATGGAATGGTTGAGCATGGTCAGCGCCCGACGCGGCCGATGCTCGAGTGCGCCCGTGGCCGGGTCGGCCAGGGTGAAGTGATCGCTTTGGTCCGAGACGAGCGTGTTGTCGGACCTGAACATCGGTGCCATGCCCGCTTCGAGCCGATGAAGGAGCAGCCCCGCGTGCGCATCCCACACGCAAGTCTCGGCCCCCCAGGGGACGACCGACGCGAGCCGTGAGCCGTCGGGCGACCAGTCCAGGTCATAGACGTAACTCTCGTGCCCGCGCAAGATCATGGACCCGACATCGCTATCGGAGATGCTCCAGCGTCGGATCCGGTCGGCGCCGACGGCGCCGCCGTCATGCTCACGCGTTGCGGCGAGGCACAGGAGCAGCGAACCGTCGCCCGAGATCATCGCGTGTCGCGGCGAGTCGATCTCCAATACCGGCCGCGAGCGCTCCCCGGCCAGGTCCCAGAGCCTCACGGTGTCGTCCTCCCCGACGGAGCACAAGAGCGTTCCATCGGGCGAGAAAGCGACGCCCGAGACAGCGCTCAGGTGCGCCCCGGGGCTCGAGATCTCCTCGAGCGTCTCGGCGTCGAGAAGACGAACGGTGCGAATGTCATAGCCGACCGCGACCTGTCGCCCGTCCGGCGAGACCGCCATGGCCCGAATACTTTCGTCGTGCCGGTGGGTTGCCACGACACGGCCCGTGGAGGGTTCGAGCACCGTGACCCAAATCCAGTGTCCTTCGGTTCCGGCGGACACGATACCGACGGCCCGATCGGCCCCGGGCACCACATGGATCTCGTCGAACCTGGCCAGTGTCCACGCCGCAGCGTCTTTCGTCGACGGACGGAAGGGCGTCTCGAGTGGACGAACGAACCATTCCTCGCCACGGCTCCACGAACCGATCAGGCCGGGCCGCACGGCGATGAGCCGCTCGCCGCCGGCGTCCCACGCAATGGCAGCCTTCCCGGCTCCGTCAGGGAAGGGCGGCAGGACGATGGGCGTGTTCGTCGTCAGATCGTGCGCCCGCACCTCGTCGTCCGGCGTGAGGACGGCCACGCGATGCGCTTCAGCGTTGAACGAGACGAAGCGCACGCCGACGCCGAGTTCGGCCACCGTCGTTCGCGACTCGGCCCGCCCTCCGTCCCAGCGGACCACCACGCCGTCGGTCCGCACGGCAAGCACGGAGCCGTCGGGCGTCTGCGCGGGTTTGCCGACAACGGTCCCGCCGGCGATGAGGTCGTCGAGCCGGCTCGAGAGGCGGGCCATGAGATACCGCCACTCCCAGTTGCGGAACTCGGGCGGCGCGTTGTCCAGCCGGATCCGCGCCGCCGCCGGATCGGTCTCGATGATGCTCTGGGCCGCGACGATCTCAGCTCGATACGCCTGGGCGCGTGCGGCCGCCGCGTTCCGGCCCGACTGGACCGCAAAGATTCCCATCCCGACGATACCCAGCACGATCGCGACGAGAACGCCGGCGATCCCGCCGACCAGCGCGCGATTCCGCCGGGCGAACTTGCGGAGCTGATACATCGCGCTCGGCGGCCGCGCGGCGATCGGCTCGTCCCGCAGGTAGCGTCGGATATCCTCGGCGAGCTCCGACGCCGACTGGTAGCGGCGCTCGGGCTCCTTCTCGAGGCACTTGCCGACGATCGTCTCGACATCGCCGCGGAACACGACGTCGTAGGTGCTCAAACGGCTGGGCGTGTCCTCCTGGATCACACGCAGCGACTGCGGAACGGTCATTTTCCGGAGGGAGTACGGCAGCCGATCGGCGAGCAGCTCGTACAGCATGACGCCGATCGAGTAGATGTCGCTGCGGGTGTCGAGCGCCGATGAGTTGCCGGTGGCCTGCTCGGGGCTCATGTACTGGAGCGTGCCGATGAGCTGTCCGACGTCGGTCCGGATCGTTGTCATCTGCACGTCGGCGTCGGTCATGCGGGCGACGCCGAAATCCAGGACCTTCGGGTTGCCCTGGCCATCGATGAGCACGTTGTCGGGCTTGAGGTCGCGGTGGACCACGCCCCTCTGGTGCGCGTAGTGCACGGCGTCGCAGACGCGAACGATGAGCTCGAGCCGCCCCTTCACGTCGAGCTCGTTCGTCGCCGCGTGCTCGATCAGCGAGGCGCCCTCGATGTACTCCATGGCGAAGAAGGGCTGGCCGCCCTCGCCGACGTCGAAGCTGCCCGCCTCGAAGATCTGCCCGATGCCGGGGTGCTGGAGCCGGCCGAGGACCTCGGCCTCGTATCGGAACCGGCGCAGGAGCTCGCGCGAGACGAGCCCGGTGCGCAGGACCTTCAGCGCGACGCGACGCTGGGGGCTGTCCTGCTCGGCCTCGTAGACGACACCCATGCCGCCGTGCCCGCACTCGCGGATGATGCGGTAGTGACCGATGCGCTCGGGGATGGACTGCTCGCGCCGATCGGGGGCATGGCCGACGAGTCGGGTGAGGTCGACGGACGGCAACGTGGGCGCCGAGAGCGAGGCGTTGCCGCTCTCGTCGTCGGCGGCGAGCATCGCTTCGACCGCGGCGCAGACGATCGGGTCGTCGCCGCAGCGCTCTTCGAGGAGCGTCCGGCGCCGTGCCGGCGGGAGCTCGCAGGCCGCGATGAAGATCGTCTCGACGAGTTCGTACTGTTCCGGTGTCACCGGCAGCTCATCCTCGGTTCCGCGCGTAGCGCAGCCGTGAGTACCCGACCTCGATGAGGTCGCCGTCGTCGAGCAGCCGCAGCGCCCCACGCTGGAGACGCGTGCCGTTCACGGTCACGCCGTTCGTACTGCCGACGTCGACGGCGAAGTGGCGATCGCGACGCCGGTCGTATCCGATCTGGATATGTCGACGCGACACGTGGTCGTCTCGGATCGTGATCGTGCACGTCTTGTCGCGGCCGATCATGACGAGACGCTCGGCGAGATCGACGCGTCGACCGCGCGCGGGACCGCTGAGGATGACGAGGAAAGCCACCGGGATGCTCCGCGCCAGTCAACGACATCCGTGGCGGGGCACCGCCGGGTTTCTCCAGAATGTCATGAGTCGCCATTGGGAGCATCGATCAGCCTTCGGCGTCGCCATCGTCCGGGCCGAGGCGGCTGCGGAGCCACGCCTTCACCGTTCGCCATTGTCGTGACACCTGGCGTTCGGAGACGCCGAGCACCTGGCCCGCCTCGGCTTCGGTCAGACCGCCGAAGAAGCGGAGCTCGACGAGACGCACACGGTCCGGCTTGAGGACGGCAAGCTCCTCGAGGGCTTCCTCGAGCGCGAGAAGATCGACATCGACCGGGCCGCCCGGCGCCTCGGCCGCCACGAGCGTCACCCGGCGCCAATTGCCGCCGCGCTTCGCACGCCGCTTGCCTCGAGCGTGATCGATCAGAACCTGCCGCATCACACGTGAGGCCAGAACGAGATAGGCGCGGCGATCCTCGAATCGCAGGTTGGGGTTGGCGGCGAGCTTCACCCAGGCCTCGTTGACGAGCGCCGTGGGCTGGAGCGTGTGACCGGCCGGTTGATCACGAAGCTGCGCGGCGGCCAGCCGGCGAAGCTCGTCGTAGACGTGCGGTGCGAGATCGGGGGTCGGCATCGTGCTATGAACAACATACTTGCGTCGGCGCTGCCGACAACGGCAAACGCATCGCGCCCGCCCGATCGCGAAGCCGGATGGGACACGCCGGTGAATCGGTCCCACGTGGTCCCGTAGACGCTTGCATACTGCATACGCGACCGAGTGCGGACTCTACAACCAAAGACGCGGCAACTGGTTACGCGAATCGCGCCTTCCTCCCGGTCGACGCCCCTCCATGCGTTCGAACGCGTTCTTCGACCGGATGACCGGGTTCGGCTCCGCCAGTCCGTTCCCCACGCACGCACTCGCACTTCGTTCGTGCGTCGCCAGCGGCCTCGTTGGCTGACCAACCAACTCGTGGCTGAACTCGGTGGGATCACTCCATCTGAACGAGCCCCGCGGTCGCTCGATGCCAGTCGTCAATCATCTGTGGCCGGTCGGTCAACGGCCCGCAGTCGTTTTCGCAGCCGTGCAGCCAGACGAGCACCTACGAATTGTTCCTCATCGATCACCTCATGTGCACCTCCGGCCTGCAAGTCTGCGGAATATCGGTGATACCGCGCGCGAGCGATGATGTGGACCTCGGGCGCGATGGATCTGATGAGCTCAACGATGGCACGAGCAGCCGTGGGATCTGGAATGGTGACGACCGCAGCAGCGGCGGAAGTGATGCCGGCGTGTTCGAGCACGTCAGCATGCATCGCATCACCGATGTGCCCGGACAACTCGAGTTGCTGCGCCTTGCGGATCATGTTTGGATTGAGATCGATCACCGTGACGCGATCTGCGAGACGCTCGAGCGTTTGTCCAACGGCCTGGCCGGCTGGTCCGAATCCGATGATGACGAGAGGACGCTTTGGTGGACACACGTCGGCAGCGCCCTGCATGGAGGCAGGAGCGATCAGCTTCATCTTGGACAATCGCGCGACGATCCCAACCGACAGTTGCGGGGCCAGCGCAACGAGATACGGCGTCAGGAACAGCGTCGTGATGGTTGCGGATATCACGAGCGTGAAGAGGTCGTCGCTGATGATGGTCCCCCGTCCCACTGCCGCGAGCACGAACGAGAACTCGCCGACTTGTCCGAGGCAGATGCCGGCCGCGAGGGCGTTGGTATGGGTAAGACGAAAGAGACGCAGGATCACCCAGATGATGACGGCCTTCCCTGCGACAATGGCCACGACCAGCGCCAATACCGCCGGCAGGTGCCGGACGAACCAGGCGGGGTCTCCAAGCATGCCGATCGAGCTGAAGAACAGGGTCACAAGCAGCGTACGAATGGAAGCGATGTCGGCGCGAACCTGCGTGGCGAATGGCGATTCCGCCAAGAGCATCCCCGCCACGAAGGCTCCGAGGGCCGGCGAGAGACCCAATTTGTGCGATCCCCACGCCGAGCCCAGCCCCGTCACGATTGCCAGGAGGATCGGTAGGTCTCTGTTGCGATGCAACGATTCGAGGTGAAGAACACGGGGAACGACCCGATTCAGGAGCAGGAAGAGCACGACGAGGAGAATGCACGCCCAGCCGAGCGTCTTGAAGACATCCACGCCCACCTGTTGAAGTGAGCCCTGGCCGCCAAGAACCGTCACCAACAGGACCAGCGGTACGACCGCGATGTCCTGCATGAGCAGGATTCCCAAGGCATGACGGCCGTGATTGCTCTCGATCTCAGCGCGGGACACCAGCAGTCTTAGAACGCACGCAGTGCTGCTCAGCGCGACGATTGCGCCGATCGCCAGCGCGGTGCGTGCGGACATCCCGAATGACAGCGCCACCATCGCCCCGAGCACCATCGTCAAGACCACTTGCGCGGTTCCGCCGCCAAGTGCAGCAGCGCCCAATCGTCGCAATCTGGGCCAAGAGAATTCGAGGCCAATGGTGAACAACAACAGTGCGACACCAAGCTCCGCCAGCGCGCTGACTTCGGATGCACTCGAGATGAACTGCAGGGCGTTTGGCCCCAGCAATGTCCCGGCCGCCAGATAGCCAAGGATGGCGCTCTGTCGAAGCCGCTCACAGACAACACCCAGGACCAGGGCGGTCGACAGGAGGATCAGGATGTCGAAGAGCACGCTCCAGAGGTCCATGACGCCAATCTTCGCAGATGCGCGGCGGGGTGGCGATTGCGGCCGGCGGATGGGCCGTCCACGCGAGGGCGGCCGTATCGACCGGCGACTCGGGCGCGGCGGCCGAGCAGCACGCCGGCCGCCATGGCGACGAACGAGGGACCGACCTGCCTCTTGGATGAATGCCTGACGCGAGCCCGGCGATCAGCGATCGCGTGAGATCGTTCCGCTCCGCGTCGCCTCACACGTCTGCCGGGCCCGCTCGGCGCGGGAGACCGTGTCCCAGATGCGTACGGTGCGATCCCCCACGGGAGGGAAACTGGGGACGGGTGC
>JABDLI010000313.1 GCA_013003065.1 Phycisphaerales bacterium
GCTTCGGCGCGGGCGGGATCGTCGGCCCGCAGGTGGGCGCGGGCGCGGGCGAGCTCGTCCCCGGCGTTGGCGGGGGACGGCAGACGGGCTTCGGCGACGCGAAGCAACGCCGGTTCGTCGAGCCAACCGGCCAGCTCGATCTCCAGGTGGCGGAGCCGCTCGTCGTCGGGCCACCGCGCGCGGGCATCCGCGAGCGTGGACCATGCTTCCCCCCGCCCCCCGCGCGTCTGCAGCACCCGGGTCACGACCTCCGCTTCCCGCGGGCGACCCGGGGCGATCGACTCCACCGCGGTCAACGCGGGGATCAGGCGATCGACGATCGCCTCGGCTCGGTCGGGGGCCATTTCGATAAGCTGCGCCGCCGCTTCGATCGCCGTCCGGCCGCTCCGCGACGCCTCGCGAGCGAGCAGGTCGGCGGCGGCGCCCAGGGAGCGGGGATCGTCGGTCAGCGTTTCCCGGAGGATCTCGATGGCCTCGTCCCGATCCGCGAACGCCGCCTGCACCCGTCGCAATCCGGTGGGCACCGGTGGTGTCTGGAGCCGGGTGGCGAGGATCTCCATCAACGCCGGCGGCACGCTCGTCTGCCGGGCGTACGCGTGAAACTCGGCGAGCGCGACATCGTCGATCGCACTCGACGGATCGGCGAGCAACACGCCGAGGACGTCCGCCGCCGCCGCCTCGTCTCCCCGCGCCCGGTGGACGTAGAGCAGCCGCGGCAGGACCGCGACCGGATCGGCCCGCGGCCGTTGCCGTGATTCGTCGTACGCCTCGAGCGCTTCGTCGTACGCTCCGATTCGACACGCCGCGTCGCCGATCGCCTGCCACCGGGCTCCGGTGGAGCGGAAGAACAACGCCAGACGCATGCGCTCACGCGACGGCGCGGGCATCGGACCGGCCTCGACGGCCGCCCGTCCGGCCTCCATCGATGCGCGGTGGTAGCCGAGGTGCGCGAACGCGGTCTGCAAGGCGGCATCGGCGAGCCGCGTGGCCCCCGGATCGTGGATCAGGGGGCCCGCCGCTCGTGCGGTGGCGAGCAGGGTTGCCCCGCGTTCGAAGTCGCGTGTCTCGACCGCCTCGATCCCGAGGACGAAGAGCGCTTCGCGGTCGTCCGGCGCCGCGGCACGGAGACGGCGGTACGTCTCGCGGGCTCTGGCCTCGTTGCCGACGGCGGCATAGCCGGCCGCGAGCGTGCGGAGGATCTCCGGCGAGTCGGGGTCGAGCTCCTGGGCACGCTCCAGCCGCGTGACCGCGACGAGCGGGCGTCCGGCGAGCATGTCCGCTCGCGCCAGCAGGTAGAGACGAACCGCTTCGCGCGGCGGCGACACGAGCGTCTCCTCCCGCGGCGGCGGGGACACCGCAAGGCGATCGATGGTCGCGGCGAGATCGAGCCGCGCCCGGACGTCACCGTCGTCCACCGGTCGCAGCAGATGCCGTGGCACGCTCGCCGGCAGCGGGGTCGCGTGAACCGGGGTCGGCCGCCCGGTGAGACTGGCGACCGCGAGTCCGACGATCACGCACCAGCGTGACATCGGGGCCCGCTGCGCCCGACTCCCGGCGATCACGCCGAGTCGGCCGCCCGCTTGCGGCCCCCGGTCTTGCGTGGGGTCTTGGCCGTCGTCTTCTTGGTGGTCTTCTTCGCGCCGCGGGCTGCGGGCTTCCGCGTGCGTGTCGTCTTCGCCGGGCTGTCCACCCAGACCTGGAAGGCCAGGTGCGTCGCCACGCCGTCGCTTGCCTTCACCTGCCGGCTCAGCCATGCGCCGACCTCGGCCACGGTCGCGTCCTCGTCGATCGCACCGGCGTCGACCAGGCGTTTGCGGAGCTGCTCGTCGACCGGAATCGCGTGCGCATCGAACGCCAGAAGCAGCAGCCGCGCTGCCGCGTAGGGCGAGATGCCATCGAGATCGTCGACGAACTTCTTGACGTCGCGTTTTCCGGCCGACTTCAGCCGCTCGAGGGTGACGTCATGCTCCTTGAGGAAGATGTCACGGAGCGTCGAGCGGATCCGCTGACAGCGATCGGTCGCCTGGGGATACCGCACACCGATCCGTTCAACCATCTCGTGCGGCATGCTCACCCGCAGGTCGTTGAAGTCGACGATGTCGCTGGTGAGCCGCCCGTAGGCCGTGTGCGCCCGGGCGGCGGTCGTGTTCTCCAGGAGCAAGGACTGCACGAGCACCGCGACCGCATCGTCGGCGTCGGGGAACTCCGCGGGCTCCCCCGCGGGCAGCTTCTTGAGCAACGTCGTGAGGGCCTTGGCATGCTTGGTCGCGTTCTTCACTGATCCGAATCCTCGATCTTTCGCTCCGTCGGAGCGGCCCCCTCCTCCTTCGCCGCGTCGGCGCGTCGCGCCTCCTCGATCGCATGCAGAATGCCCGCCTCCCGCTTGATCGACTGGTCCAGCTTGAAGTGCAGTTGCGGCATCCGCCGGATCCGCACCCGTTCGCCGACCTGGCGTCGAATGTGCGTCGCGGCGCTCTTGAGACCGTGCATGCTGAGATCGGCGTGTTCGGCCGGCAGGACCGAAACCCACACGGTGGCCGCGGCCTGGTCTGGGCTCACCTTCACCTTGGTCACCGACAACAATCCGCGCACCCGCGGGTCGTTGAGCCCGCGGCTCAGCACCTCCTGCAGGGCCCGCGTGAGCACGGAGACTATCTGATCGTTGTGCACGCTCACGGCGGTCACCAACTCCTCGCTCCCGTCCCGCCGGTCGTGGTCATTTGGCCACCCCGCCCGCGAGCGTGCGGCGGACTTCCTTCGTGCGGTAGCACTCGAGCACGTCGCCCACCTTGATGTCGTCGTAGCCGTCGATCCGCATGCCGCACTCCTGTCCGGCGTTGACGGTCTTGGCGTCGTCCTTGAACCGCTTGAGCTGGTCGAGCTTGCGGTTCTTCTCGATGACGATGTCGCCCCGCGTCACGCGGATCTGCGCACTGCGTTCGATCGTGCCGTCGGTGACGTAGCAGCCGGCGATGGCGCCGACCTTGGAGATCTTGAAGACCTCCTTGACCTCGGCGTGCCCGAGCACCTCGAGCTTGACCTCCGGCTCCAGGAGACCCTCGGCCGCGCGGGTCACATCGTCGATGAGATCGTAGATGACGTCGTAGAACCGCACATCCACCTTGCGCGCCTCGGCGGCGCGGCGCGCCGCGGCGGGGGCCGTGACGTTGAAGGCGACCACGATCGCGCCGGATGCTTCGGCGAGTGCGATGTCCGACTCGTTGACGCCGCCGACCGCGGCGTGCTTGACGACCACCACGACCTCCTCGGAGCCGATCTTCGAGAGCGTCGTGCGGAGCGTCTCGAGCGAGCCCTGCACGTCGGCCTTCACGATCAGCGGCAGCTCCTTGCGGCCGGACTCCGAGAGCTTCTGGAAGATGTTGTCGAGCGTGACCTTCTCGGTCGCCAGCTCGCGTTCCCGCTCGTCCTGTTTGCGCTCCTGCGACGCGGCTTCGGCCGCCTTGAGGCTCTTGACGACGTAGAAGCGATCGCCCGCATCGGGCACTTCGTTGATACCGGAGATGGCCACCGGCGTCGACGGCCCGGCCGACTTCACGCGACGTCCGCGATCATCGACGATGTCACGCACGCGTCCGAAGGCACGGCCGACGGCGACGAAGTCGCCCTTCTCGAGCAGCCCCTGCTGAATGAGCACGCGGGCAACCGCGCCGCGTCCTTCCTCGACCTGGGACTCGATCACGGTGCCCTCGCCGGCGCCGCCGAAGTCGGCGGACAGCTCCAGGAGCTGGGCCTGGTAGTCGAGCACCTCGAGGAGATCCTGAATCCCCTCGCCCTTGAGCGCGCTGATGCGGATGACCTCCGTCTGCCCACCCCAGTCGACCGGGTTCAGCTCGTGCTCGGCGAGCTGGCCGAGAATACGCTGGATGTTCGTGTCGGTCGCTTCGGGCTTGTCGACCTTGTTCAGCGCGACGACGATCGGCACGCCCGCCGCCTTGGCGTGGTTGATCGACTCGACCGTCTGCGGCATGACTCCGTCGTCGGCCGCCACCACCAGAACGACGACGTCGGTGACCTGGGCGCCCCGCGCCCGCATCTCCGTGAACGCCTCGTGACCCGGCGTGTCGATGAACGTGACCGTTCGCTCGGCGTCGCCGACCTTGACGGGAACGCGAAAAGCGCTCGTGGCCTGGGTGATGCCGCCCGCCTCGCCTTCGGCAACGTTGGCGTTGCGAATGTTGTCGAGCAACGTGGTCTTGCCGTGATCGACGTGACCGAGAATGGTCACCACCGGCGACCGCGGTTGTTCGTCGACCATGTCCCGATCCTCGAATTGCTCGACGATCTGCTGCTCGGCCGTCTTCTGCTCGATGATGTCGAGCTCGATGTCGTACTGCAGCATGATCTCGGTGGCGGTCTCGGCGTCGATCACCGTGTCGGCCCCGGTCAGCGGGTGCCCCGCCTTGACCATGAACCGGATCATGTCGTTGACCTTCACGCCGGAGACGGCGGAGAGGTTCTTGATCGTGATCGGCTCCTCCACCTTGATCGTGCCTCCGGTCTGCGCGGCACTGAGGGAGCGGATGCCCGACGGTGCGCTGCGTTTCTGGCTGTCACGACGGGCGGCCCGCAGGAAGCCGGCGGATCGGTTGAGCCGCCGCTCCCGCTCGAGCAGATCCTGCTCACGCCAGTTGAAGGGACGCTGCCCGCCGCCCGAGGGTGCGGTGCGGCTCGTGCGGGCCGTGTCACGACCGGCCGACGCGCTTCTTCGCTTGTTGCGTCGGGAG
>JABDLI010000322.1 GCA_013003065.1 Phycisphaerales bacterium
GCGCCGGACCGTCAAGGGATCGGGCGGGGTCGGTCGCGGTCGCGGGCACGGACACGGGCACGGGCACGGACGCGGACGCGGACGCGGGCACGGACGCGGACGCGGACGCGGGCACGGACACGGACGCGGACGCGGACGCGGGCACGGACGCGGACGCGGGCACGGACCCGGACGCGGGCACGGACCCGGGCACGGACGCGGGCACGGACCCGGATGCGGACGCGGATGCGGACGCGGGCACGGACCCGGACCCGGACCCGGCCGCACGCCGCGGCAAACCCTTCTATCCTTACGACGCCATGGCAGACACCCCCCCGCTTCATCTCTCCACCCAGGTCATCCACGCCGGCCAGCAGCCCGACCCGATCACCGGCGCCGTGATGCCACCCGTGTCGCTCTCCACGACCTACCAGCAGGTCTCGCCCGGCGAACACCGCGGGTTCGAGTACACGCGTTCGCACAATCCGACGCGGTACGCCTTCGAACGGTGCATCGCGCGTCTCGAGGGCTCCACGCTCACCGAGAGCCAGGATGTCTCCTACGGCGGCTTCGCGTTCGCGTCGGGGCTGGCCGCCACCGCAACGGCTCTCGAATTGCTGGACCACGGCGATCAGGTCATCGCGATGGACGACCTCTACGGAGGCACCCACCGGCTCATGACCGATGTCCGCGCCCGCTCGCAGGGGCTGGAGACGACGTACGTGGATCTGAGCGATCCCGGTCGTCTCGAAGCGGCGATCACCGATCGCACCCGCATGGTCTGGGTCGAGACGCCCACGAATCCGCTTCTCAAGATCGTCGATCTCGCAGCGATCGCCGCCATCGCGCGGAAGCACGGCATCCTGACGGTCTGTGACAACACGTTCGCCACACCCGTGCTCCAACGACCGATCGAACACGGTTTCGACATCGTCATGCACTCGGCGACGAAGTACCTCGGCGGACACAGCGACGTCCTCGGCGGCGTGCTCGCGACGAATCGCCCGGATCTGGCCGAGCGTCTTCGCTACCTCCAGAACGCCATCGGCTCCGTCATGGGTCCCTTCGACGCGTACCTCACGCTGCGTGGCCTGAAGACGCTCGCCGTTCGGCTCCAGCGGCACTGCGTCAACGCGTCACATCTCGCCGCGTGGCTCGCCGATCATCCGAAGGTCGATCGCGTTTCGTACCCCTGCCTGTCGATCCATCCGCAGCACGACCTGGCGGCGCGGCAGATGCAGCTGCCGGAAGGGCCCGCCGGCGGCGGGATGGTGACCATCGAGATCACCGGCGGCCTGGACGAGTCACGCCGGTTCCTGGAGACGCTGCGGCTGTTCGCGCTCGCGGAGTCGCTGGGCGGGGTCGAGTCGCTCGTCGACCATCCCGCCATCATGACGCACGCGTCGGTGCCGCCCGAAAAGCGAGCGGCGCTCGGCGTCAGCGACAGCCTCGTGCGTCTCTCGGTGGGCATCGAAGACGTGCGTGATCTGCAAGCGGATCTCGACCAGGCGCTCGCGGCGGTCTGAGGTCGCCCGCGGCGTCGCGAGACCGTATTCTGGCCGCATGCAGCCGATCCACCTCGACTACGCCGGATGTCTCGCGTCACGCGTCGGCCGCAACGGCGTCTCCGAGACCGATCTGCGTGACGCCGCCGAGCCGCTCGCCGCCATCACCCGGAAGCTCACGGACGAACGCGGCACGGGCGGCACCGGGTGGCGGCGGTTGCCGTTCGACCCCGTCCGCCGCGAGCACGTGCGGGCGATCGGGGAAGAAGTGGCCCGACGCGAGCATGTCGACACGCTGCTGGTGCTGGGCATCGGGGGCAGCGCGCTCGGCAATATCGCGCTCCAGGAGGCGCTCCACCCGCCCACCCACAACCTGCTTCCCACCGCGCGGCGGCGCGGTCCCCGCCTCTTCGTGCTCGACAACATCGATCCCGCGCACGTCGGGGCGACGCTCGAGCTGATCGCCGAAGACGATCCGCGGTTCGAACGCACGCTCGTCAATGTCATCTCCAAGTCCGGGGAGACGGCGGAGACGGCGGCCCAGTTCATGATCCTTCGGGGCATGCTCCGAGACGCCCTCGGCCCGGCCGCCGCCGAACGCATCGTCGCGATCACCGATCCGGAGCGTGGCACGATGCGGTCGATTTGCGACGCGGAGGGCTACGCGACGCTGCCCGTTCCCGACGGCGTCGGCGGACGCTTCAGCGTGCTCTCGCCGGTCGGCCTGTTCAGCGCCGCGATGACCGGCATCGACATCGACGCGCTCCTCGACGGCGCCGCCGCCATGGACGAGCGGTGCCGCGTCGAGGACCCCGCGGCGAACCCGGCGGCGACGCTCGCGTGGCTGCTCGTCACGCACGCCGCGGCGGGTCGCTCGAACCACGTGATGATGCCGTACGCGTCGGGGTTGCGTGCGATGGCCGACTGGTACCGCCAGCTCTGGGCGGAATCGCTCGGAAAGCGGCGTCCCGACGGAACGCCGGTGGGCCCCACCCCGATCGCGGCCCTGGGCGCGACCGATCAGCACAGCCAGATCCAGCTCTACTGCGACGGACCTCCGGATAAGGTGATCGGGTTCGTCGACGTCGCCGACTTCGCGACCGACGTCGCGATTCCGTCGGACGCCCCCGCCCCCGCTCTTTCCTATCTCGGCGGCGCGACGCTCGGACGGCTCCTCGCGGCGGAGAAACGCGCCACCGAGTACGCGTTGACCGTCAAGGAGCGTCCGAACTACACGATCACGCTTCCGCGGCAAGACGCCGCGTCGATCGGGCAGTTCCTCCAGCTCTGGATGATCGCCACGGCCTACGCCGGCGTTCTCCTCGGCATCGACACCTACGACCAGCCCGCGGTCGAAACCGGCAAGCAGGCGACGTTCGGCCTGATGGGCCGCGATGGTTACGCCGAGTGGCCGGATCGAATCGACGCCGTTCTTCGCGCCCCTGCGTCGACCTGAGGCCGCCGTCACCAGACGCCGGGTAGGTATTAATCCCTAAACGTCGTCTTTCGAAAACACCCTTCGGTGGTTTGGCGCGACGCGACACCGGCATACAATCGCGATCGCGCACGTTGGGTCGACGGGGACGGGTGTGTTGTCGATGACCAGAGCGCTTTGGATCCTTTTCATCGGAGCGGCGATCGTCGCGATCGCATCGATTGCGCTCGCGCGGTGGCCGGACGTGTTCGCGGCCGGAGCGACCGCCAACGCCACGACGCTGCCCCCCCGTCCGCCCGCGACCGCGGCGCCGCGTGGACCGGAGCGCTACCTTCAGCTCCTCAGCGCCCACGAGGACGACGTCGCCGTCGCGTTGTCGGCGATCGAAGACGAGTGGGACGACACGCACGCGGTCGTCCTGCTGGAGACGAGTCGTCTCACGCGACGACCCGTCACCCATCGCATCCTGGGTCAGCTCGCGCGGATGACCGGTCAGGACTTCGGGCTGGACGTCGATCGCTGGTACGAGTGGATCTGGGCGTCGGCGTTCACGCCACCGGAGTGGTACCCCGCGTTCAAACGCGCGCTCTACACGCGTATCGATCCACGCTTCGACGCGTACTTCCCCGACACCCCACCGCCGGTGATCCGACTCGACGAAGTTCGTTGGGGTGGCGTCAAACGCGACGGCATTCCGCCGCTGGAGAGTCCCAGCATGATCACGGCGGCCGCGGCCACGTACCTGGACGACGGCGACGTGGTCTTCGGAGTCGCGGTCAATGGCGATGTCCGGGCCTATCCAAAGCGGATCCTGGCGTGGCACGAGCTCTTTCGCGACACGATCGGCGGCGTGCCCGTGGCCGGCGTGTATTGCACGCTGTGCGGATCGATGATCGTCTACGAGTCGACGGTGGAGGGCACGACGCACACGCTCGGCACGAGCGGCTTCCTCTACCGCTCGAACAAGCTCATGTACGACCACGCCACCGAGTCGCTGTGGTCGACGCTCGAAGGGCGACCGGTCGTCGGACCGCTCGCGACCGAGGACATCTCCCTCGCGTCGCGGTCCGTCGTCACGACGACCTGGGGCGCGTGGCGAAGACGACACCCCGGGACGACGGTGCTCGCGATCGACACCGGGCACCGCCGCGACTATCGCGAAGGGGCGGCGTACCGCCGGTACTTCGCGACGGACGAGCTGATGTTCACGGTCCCTTCGCGCGACGTCCGCCTGCCGAACAAGGCGGAGATCCTCGCCCTCCGCGGGCCGGACGGCGGTCATGACACGCTGGCCATCGAGGCCGCGTTTCTCGCGGAACGGCCGGTGTATCACGATGTCGTCGGCGGCCAGCGTTTCGTCGTCCTCACCGATGGAAGCGGCGCCAACCGCGTGTTTGCGACCGGCGCGACGACCATCACCGCGTGGGACGGCACGACACAGGCCACCGACGACACGGGGCGTCACTGGCGTGTCACGGAGGCTGCGTTGGTTCGCGCCGACGGCGGCGCGCGAGCCGCACGCATGTCCGCCCACCGCGCGTTCTGGTTTGGTTGGTTCGCTGCTTATCCCCGGACGCGGCTCGTTCACCGCGCTTCATCGGGTTAGACCGTCTGCGTTTTGCCGGTGCTGTCAGGAGACCACGATGGAAGGCAACGTGAAGTGGTTCGACAAGACGAGGGGCTTCGGGTTCATCGAGCCCGACGATGGCTCAGCGGATGTCTTTGTCCACTCCACCGCAATCGACGGACGCGAGCGGAGCCTGCGTCAGGGCGACCGGGTCGTCTTCGAGCTCGTCCAGAGCGACAAGGGACCGAAAGCTGCGTCTGTCCGCAACGCGATGAAGGAGACGGAAACGTCGGCCTGATCGAACACATGCGCGAACGCGCTTGAATCCTCGACCATCTCTGCCCAGAATGGACGGACGTCCCTCCCCAGGGAATAAGAGGATTCCATGCTCCAATTCATCTGCCCGCCGACCGGCGGGGGTGTCTCGGACCCCCGCCCCGGTCTGTCTCTCGCCACACTCGCCGCCACCGTGCTGCTCGCCCCGGCCGCGGCGCCGGCTGCGTTCTACTGCCCGTCGGGCGTCGGCCCGACGCACGCGGCCACCGCGCCCAACGCGATCGGCGACGACGCCGATGCCTGCACGTGGGTGCTGCGCGCGCAGATCGTCACCCAAGCGGGCGGCGGTCCGATCGTGAGCTTCGGCGGCCGCATGAACCTGGCCGTCACCGCCGGGCGTGTGCAGACGACCGTCACCGACCAGACCGGCGCGTCGTGGCTCACGGACTTCGACCTGGTGGAGGGCGAGTGGTTCTCCCTGATCGTCCGCTGGGATCGCACCCGCGTCGACGGCATGCGGCAGGAGGTTCGGCTCCGACGAAGCGAGCAGACGCCCGAGATCGCCGTTGCGGACATCGACGCGTCGATCGCGACCGCGCCGGGCGCGATCGTGCTCGGATCGACCGTGGACGGTGGGAGTGCAACCCGGCTGTACGACGTCGGTTTCTACGACCGGTGGTTGAGCGAGACCGAGGTCGAGGCGTTCGAGGCCTTTGATCTGAACGTGTCGGAGCTGGCGGACGGACGCCAGTGGGCCGTCGCGGGCGGCTTCGATCGCCAGAGCGGCGTGGCCGCCGCCGGCGACGCCGGTCTCGCGGATCTTGCCGGCAGCTTCCCGGCCTCGTCGATCGCGGGCACGCCGATCTGGGACAACGACTTTCCGCCGGAAGAACTCGCCTACGACGTCATCCGGATCGAGCCCCCGCTCACGTCCACGAGCGACGCGGCGGTCACCGTTCCCGACGCCATCAAGCTGCTCAGCTGGAACGTCTCGCACTGGCCGGGCGGACGCCAGTTCTCCCAGACGATCGGACCGTTCGGTGGACGGCTTCCGGACCGGTCGAACATCGCGCGGCAGCTCGACGCGGTGCTCGCGGTGATCGACCGCGAGCGGCCGGCGGTGCTGTGCCTCCAGGAGGTCTACAACCTCGCGACCGCCGAGTACCTCCGTGACCAGATCGAGCTGGCGACCGGGATCCGGTATCCGCACGTGGCGTGCTCGGCCTTCAAGTTCAAGAACGATGGTGGCCCGACGAGCTACGAAGACGAGGGGGGGTTCGAGGGTGATCTCGATCGGCTCGATCACGCCGGGCTCCACATCGAGACGGGAGACTGGGCGAAGATCGAACGCGGCCCGTACCGCTACGAGTGCGCGGTCCTGAGCCTGACGCCGTTCACCGCCGCGTTCGAGCTGGACCTCTACGAGCAGATCCGCGTCATCCCGTCGGCGCCGCGTCCGCGTCGCGGCGTCCTCGGCGTGCAGATCGATCTCCCGGAGGGGCCCGCGACCATCTACGTGCTGCACGCCGAGAAGAAAACGCCCGAGCAGCGTCACGCCGTCGCGCGGCTCATTCGCCGTGATCTCGCGGAGCGCGAGCTGAGCCCGGCGGATGATCGCATCGTGATCTGTGGCGACTTCAACGAGGACCCGTATGTCGCCGGCGCCGGCACGACGGACATGTTCGAGATCTTCGAGGCGGCGGGTTTCTCCAACACGTGGGATGACGCGGAGATCCCCGGTCGCCGTCAGACGTACCACTTCAACACCGCGGTGCACGGCACGCTCGATGCCGTCCTCGTGTCGAACGGCTTCGGCCCCCGCCGTGCGGAGATCGCCCGTGGGAGCGACAACCCCAACACGACCGTCCTGACGGAGGGCGTCGACACGATCCCCGAGCACGATCGCAACATCGGCTCCGATCATTCGGCCGTCTCGGTGTGGCTGGACAACGCCGGCCCCCGACCCGCGGCACCGATCCTCGTGAGCCCCGCGGACGCGGCCGAAGGAATCGACTCGGAGATGCCGGTCACGCTCGCCTGGACGCCCGGCGCCGGGGTGGCCCCGGAGTCGTACCGCGTCTTCCTGACGTATGACCTCCGCAAGCTGGAAGCGCTCGACGTCACCACGATGGTCGCCGAGACGACCGAGCCGACGGCGACGGTCGAGGGCTTGTTCTACGACGCAACGTATCACTGGGCCGTGATCGGCGACAACGCGTTCGGCTCGGGGCTCTCCGCCTTCGGCACGTTCGGCACGCTTCCGTGCAAGACCGATTGCGCCTGTCCCGGCGACACCGACGCCAGCGGCGACGTGGGCTTCTGGGATCTGGTCGCGGTCCTCACGCGATGGGGGCCCTGCGTTGGCTGCGCCGAGGACATCGACGGCAATGACGCGGTCGATTTCGCCGACCTGCTGCTGGTGCTCCACAACTGGGGCACGTGCGTCGGCTCGGCCGGCGGGTGAGGCGAGCCGCCGTGGAGGCTCTCAGCACGACCCCCACTGCGCGAGGATGACGAGCAGATCGCCGAAGCCGACCGATCCGTCGCCGTCGAGGTCGAACGGCCCCCCCGCCTTCGCCCACGCCGCGAGCACGAGCAGCAGATCGGCGAAGCCGACGTCGCCGCTGCCGTCGAGATCGGCGGGGCACGGACGCGGCTGAAACTCGTGCGCGCCGAGATCGACGAGGGGCGGCGTCCCGAGCCCCGTGTCGGCGGTCGCCGGGTCGTCGACGAAACGCGTTCCTCCATCGAGGTCGATCTCGCCCGCGTCGGCGGCCAGCGTGTTGTTGCCCGCGTCGATGACCGGTGCGCCCGGTCCGGGACGGTGGTCGTCGTCGATCGTACCCGGGATGCGATCGGGGCCGGCGGGGTCGACGAAGAGCGGATCTGCATCGATGTTGCCCGGGCCCGCCGCCCCCTCCTCGACGTCGCTGTACTGAACCGAGAAACGCCCGCCGCCGCCGAGGGCGTCGGGCGTGTTTCCCCAGACCACACCGTTGTCGACCGTGACGACCGCACCACCGGCGGCGAGCAGTCCACCCCCGCCGAGCGGCGCCGTGTTCTCGGTGACGGTGCAGTTGACGAGCCGCGGCAGCGCGGCCGCCGCGGCAAAGACGCCGCCACCCTCGCGTTCCGCCTGGTTGCCGGCCAGGACCGAGTTGATGGCCTGCGAATCACCCCCCCGCACGAACCACCCGGCGCCCTCGCACGCCCGGTTGCCGAGGAACCGCGAGCGCAGCACCGTCGTCGCGGCGTCCACTTCGTACAGTCCACCGCCGGCGGCGGATGCTTCGTTGTCGATCAGGACGGTCGCCTCCAGGTGCAGCGTGCCGTTCGCCACCGCAATCGCGCCGCCCGTTCCGAGCGGGCTGGTGGTGGCGTGGTTGCCCTCGAACCAGCTCTCCGCGACGACGGGATCACCGACGAGGACGTACATGCCGCCCCCGGCGCCTCCGGCGTTGTTGTCGATGAAGCGGCAGTCGACGAAGCGACCGGCCGCGCCGGTCGCGAGAACCCCTCCGCCGTCGGTGGTCGCAACGCACTGTTCGATGATGCAATCCTCGAACGTGGGGTCGCTTCCGCCCGTGAGCAGCACCCCCCCGCCCGCGACCGCGGCACCATCCAAAATCCGGATGCCCCTCAGGCCGGCATCGGAGGACTCGCCCGTCTGGAAGATCACGCCCCGTCCCTCGCCGCGACAGTCGATCGTGCACGACGCGGGGTCGCCGGCGGCGGACCGCACGACGATCGCCTGGCCCCGCCAGTCCAGGTCGATGTTGCCGGCCCCGGAGTAGATTGCGCGGCTGAGGACGATCTCGTCGCCGTCGGCGGTGTCAGGGGCGTCGAGAGCAGCCTGGATGGTCGGGAAGTCGCCGGGAACGGTGACGACGCCAGCGAGAGCGGAGCGGGCGCCCATCGCGACGACGGCCGCGACGGCGGCGTGCGTGCAAACTTTGCGCAGCTTGCCCATCCTGCCTCGAGTCCCCTGCGAGTTCGTGGATCGTCCGGGGGAAGAATGCGGCGGGAAACGGGCAGGGTCAAGCGGACACGGACACGGACGCGGACACGGACACGGACGCGGACGCGGTCACGGACGCGGACACGGACACGGACACGGACGCGGACGCGCGAGCGCTCGCTTAGCGCTCGCGGGGCGTCAGCGCAAATGCGCCCATCGCGCAATCCCCCGACCCAACCTGCCCGAGGCGGCATGGACGCCGCCGGTCCCCGCGCAGCCTGCACCCGCCGGAGGCGGTGCGAAAAATAGTCCGAACCCACGCTGAACCATCCAGACGCGAGCCCGCAGGATGCGGGCGGCGAGATTGGGCGTCCGTGCCGGCTTGTGCTTCGCCGCAGGAT
>JABDLI010000361.1 GCA_013003065.1 Phycisphaerales bacterium
GGCACGGACGCTTCGCTGTCCGTGGCACCATTCTCTGCGGCTGCGGGGGGACCGGCGGCGTCCTGCTAGAGCAGGTTGGGTCGTGCGGCGCCGCGTCCGGGTCCGCGTCCGTGTGCGGACACGTCCAAGCCTCTTTCCCACAACCCCTTGCCGCACCTCCCCCTTTTCTCCTTGCACGCCCCTCCGCCCTGTGCAACCATATCCCGGCCGCCGCGGCGGTTTTCCCACGAATAGCAGCTCGACATTCCCATCCGGCCACGCACCGGATCGCTGCTCGTGGATCGTGACGACGAGAGGTTGGGGAGGCGAGGAGGATCCGCGGCGTGTCCAGCGCCAGGCTGTGGGCGATCGTTCGTTCGGCAGGGCTCCGACCGGTTGCGGTCGTGGTCGTTGCCATGGCCACGTCCACGATGGCCCACGCCGATACGCTCCACGTGCCGTTTCCCTTTGCGACCGTGCAGAGCGCGATCGACGCGGCGGACGACGGCGACGAGGTGCTCGTGTTTCCTGGTGTCTACCCCGAGTCGATTCGGCTGTACGGGAAGGCCATCACCGTCCGCGGGGCGCTCGGGGCGGCCGTGACCGTGATCGATGGCGTCGGGGAGAGCGGCAGCGTCGTCTCGTGTATCGACGGCGAGGGAGACGACACGGTGCTCGCGGATCTGACCATTTGCCGTGGCGACGCCACGCTCGGCGGTGGTCTGCACAACAGCTTCACGTCACCGACCGTGTTGCGGTGCGTCTTCACCGACAACCATGCGAGCGAGAATGGCGGCGCGGTTTACAACCAGCTCGGCAGCCCGCGGTTCGTCGATTGCGTCTTTCGTGGGAACGACGCGAACGTCTTCGGGGGCGGGATCTACAACCTGGGCAGCGCACCCGACATCATCAACTGCGTGTTCACCGCCAACCAGGCCGGCGCCGGGGGCGGCGTCAACAGCCTGCTCGGGGCCCCGCGGATCCTGAACTGCACGTTCAGCGGGAATGAAGCCTTCTTCGCGGGCGCGGTCAGGAGCTCGTCGAACGGTTCCGAAACCCACACGACGTTGCGCAACTGCATCATCTGGGCGAACGCTTCCGGCGACGGCACGGAGGTGCTCGCCCTCGCGGGTGCGATCATCGCGATCGACTACAGCATCGTCGCCGGCGGCTGGCCGGGCGCGGGCAATCGCGACGAGGACCCCGCGTTCGCAGGCACCGGACCCCATCCCTACCGTCCGGGACCGGGCTCTCCGGCAATCGATGCGGGCGACAACACGGCGGTGCCGGCGGACATCGAACGGGATCTGCTCGGACAACCGCGATTCGTGGACGACGCCGGCACGGACGACACCGGCGCCGGCGGCTGGCCGGTCGTCGACATGGGCGCGTACGAGCGGCTCGACTCGACCGCCTGCGTCGGTGACCTCGACGGCGACGGCGAGGTCGGGCTGCCCGACCTGGTCATGGTGCTGACGTTCTGGGGCCCCTGCGACGATTGCCCGGCGGACATCGACGGCAACGGCTTCGTCGATCTGGGCGATCTCGCGTTGGTGCTCGTCGGCTGGGGAAGCTGCTGACTACAGCAAGCAGCCATACGGACGCTTCGCTGTCGCTCCCGCTACTCGCGTGACGCTTCCCGCAACGCGATCAGCGCCCGCACGATCTCCGAATCCGGCGCCGCGTCACGCCACCGGCGAGCCAGCGTTCCCCGCACGCTGCGTCGTCGCTCGCTCCGACGCGCGATCGCCCGGAGACCACGGACGAGCAAGCCCAGGGCCCAGCCCGCCACTGCTGCCGTTTGCTGAAGCGTCGTCGGACGTGCGGTCGTGTGATCAAGGTCGGCGGTGTTCATGTGCCTCGGCTCCCCTTTCGACCCTGACAATCGGCGGCGGCGTGGGCAATCCGCCGGTCTCCCGATGTCCACGCCGAAAGTGGATTGCGCCGGCTGGATCATCCGGCCGCGCCCGATAACTCCAGCGGGGCGACGGAGTTCGGGGTGCGGGACCGGGGCCGGGCGCACGGATGGGAGCCAGGCCTCGGGACGGCAGCAGGGAGGAAATCGTTCGTTTTCGGCATTTCGTGTCGGCGCCGGCGGGCTCGGATCGCGGTTACTCCAGACGGGGGAACACGCCAAGGAGCACACCCATGTCAAGCACCGCCAACAACCGAAACCGGGATGCAATGCTGGCCCTGGCCGCGACCGCAGCGGCAGCCTCGATGGCCTGGGGATCGATCCCCACGATCGACGAGACGCACACCTTCGCCGTGTCGTTCGAGCTCTCCCCGGGCAACCAGTTCATCACGCTGCCTCCGTTCGACGACCGGAGCGGCACGCGGGTGCTGGAGATCGCCGAGGTCAGCCTCGCGTTCGAGCTGAGCGCCGCGGTGACGGTCGAGAACGACGCGCCGGACGCGACGGGCGGCTGGCAGCTCGACTTCGCCGGTCTGGCTGCATTCGAGCTGCCCGGCGTGTCCGAGTACGCCACGTTCTACGAGATCGCCGCGGCCGGCAGCCTGGACGGGTCCGACGCGGTGCCCGGCACCGGCGCGGACTTCACCGACTTCGGCGAGGTGTCCCACGGGCTGGAGATCTCCGCGACGGTGACCGGCTCGGCGCTCGAGACGTTCGAGACGGACACGACCGCTGCGATCTGGGCCAACGCGGGCTTCGGTCTCGTGCCGACCCTGCCGGACGTGGGCTGGACGATCGAGGACTTCCACGCCGAGGGCACGCTGACGGTGACGTACCGGTACTTCGAGATCCCCGCGGATCCCTGCGACAACGACATCGACGGCAGCGGCGCCGTGGACTTCACCGACCTCGTGCTGCTGCTCAGCTCCTGGGGGACCTGCGTGATCGACGACTTCTGCCCCGCGGACCTCGACCGCGACGGGACGATCGGCTTCACCGACCTCCTCACGCTGATGTCGAACTGGGGCCCGTGCCCGGACTGAAGGCTGCGTTGAATTCGACCCTGCTTTGAAGGGCGCCAGGCTCTCCGATGAGAGCCTGGCCTCTTCTTTTTCCTGGGGAGCGGACACGGACGCGGACGCGGACGCGGACACGGACGCGGACACGGACGCGGACACGGACACGGTCGCGGACACGGACACGGTCGCGGACACGGACACGGTCGCGGACACGGACACGGACACGGACGCGGACACGGACACGGTCGCGGTCGCGGTCGCGGACATGGACGCGAACATGGACGCGGACGCGGACACGGTCACGGACATGGCGGTCGTGCGCCCGCTGCTCAACTTCGTCGTATGACCGAAGCGAAGC
>JABDLI010000335.1 GCA_013003065.1 Phycisphaerales bacterium
GGGGATCTGACTCCCCTGCGCGGCGGACGACGCACGGCACGGACGCTTCGCTGTCCGTGGCACCGTTCGTCGGGTCCGTGGTTGCCTGCGTCCGCGTCCGTGTCCCCCGCAAAACTACCAACCCACCCCCGCAAAATTCCCTACCCCATTCCCCATTCGCTCCCTCCCTCCCATTGATCTCCCGACCCCCGGTCAACAAAATCAAGGGTTCCACCAACCAACTGGGCGACACCGTTCGACCCGGAAAAGGAGAACCCCCATGAGAAGCCGGATGAGTCTGATCGCGGTCGCGGTTCTGTGCGCGGTGTGCGCGTCGGTGACCGGTGCCCGCCAGGACGAGGAGCCCAGGCCCGAGCTGTCGTTCATCGTCGTGGAGCACGTGCAGCCGTCGATGATGAAGGAATACGAGGAAGCAACGCGCGAGCTCATCTCGGAGCTCAAGGCGTATCAGGTCGACCCCGCCAAGGTGCGGTTCTTCACGATCGTCGGGCCGGAGCTCGGGTACGCCTATGTCATCCCGATCAGCAGCTTCGCCGAGTTCGACGGAATGAAGGAGAGCTGGGGCAGCGTGGTCGAGCAGATCGGCGAGCAACGCTGGAAGACACTCGCGGCTCGGGCCGACGCGGCGGTCGAGCGGCGTGAGAGCTTCTTCTCGCGGTGGCGCGCCGATCTGTCGTACGAGCCGGCGAACCCGAGCCTCGCGGAGGAGGACGTCAAGTACATCAAGTACGCGATGTACTACGTCAAGCCGGGACACGAAGAGCAGCTCGAGCAAGTGGCCAAAGACTACGCGGCGCTCTACCGCGAGCACGGCATCGACCGACCCTGGAACATCTACCAGGCCATCACCGGCGCCGACCTGCCGCTTTACGTCGTGGCCAACCCGGCCGAGAGCCCGGCGGCGCACGAGAATCACAAGGAGCGGATCGGCGCGTTGCTCGCCGAAGCCGCCGCGCCGCTGGAGCAGGAGTCGATGAAGCACGTGCGGAAGATCGAGCTGATGGACGGCTGGTGGCGTCCGGATCTTTCGTATCCGTCGATGGACGAGTGAGGGGAGATGGCGTCGGCCCCCCCGCGTCGCGATGGCGACGCGGGGAGCGGCCGGTGCGCACGCGAGCGTCCAATCGACGCGACCGTTCGGCGCCGCTCGCAGGTGACGACTCCGCCCACTATGATCCGGGCCGTTCTCGCCACGGCCACGCCGGATAAAGCGGAGACCCAGCGATGACATCAGGTGACGGGAAGCTCGACCCGGGGATCGGCATCCGCCTGTCCATCATGATGTTCCTTCAGTACGCCATCTGGGGCGCGTGGCTTCCGATCCTGTATCCGTTCCTCCTGGGCCATCGGGCCTACAGCCTCGACCAGGTGGGGATGATCCTCGCCGCCGGCGCCGTCGGCGCGATCTTCGGACCGTTCGTCGCCGGCCAGGTGGCCGACCGGCACTTCTCCACCGAGAAGTTCCTTGGCGTGAGCCACATCATCGGGGCCGTGCTGGTCTTCCTCCTCGCGACGGTCGAGAGCTTCGGTCTCTTCCTCGGCCTGTCGCTGCTGTACGGGCTCGTGTACGCCCCGACCCTGGCGCTGACCAACTCGCTGTGCTTCCACCACCTCACGGACCGTGACCGGCAGTTCGGGCCGATTCGGCTCTGGGGCACGATCGGGTGGATCGTCGCCGGGATCGCGATCGGGCACTGGCTGCTCCTGCACCACACGCCGGCGGATGCCGCGACCGAGGTCGTCAAGGCCGCCCAGGACGCGGGCCGCGCCGACGCCTTTCGCGTGAGCGCGCTCCTGGGCGCGATCATGGGCATCTACTGCTTCACGCTCCCGCACACGCCGCCGGCTCGCGATGCGGGTGAGGCGAACGCGACGCTCGAAGCGATCAAGGAGGTGCGCCGGCAGCCGCTGGTCACGTTGTTCCTCCTCGCCATTCCGATCAGCGTGATCCACCAGTTCTACTTCGTCCACACGAGCGAGTTCCTCAGCGTGCTCCAACGCGAGCACGAAGCGGCGCAGTCCGCGGCGGCGTGGATCAACCGGATCCTCGGGGTCGGCGGGGGCGGACTCATGACGCTCGGGCAGATGTCGGAGATCGGCGTGCTGGCCCTGATCCCGTTCGTCGCGAAGAAGCTCTCGCGCAAGGTGCTTCTCGCCGTCGGCATCATCGCCTACGCCGCCCGCATGGCCCTCTTCGCCTACGCGGCGGAGTCAATGCCGGCGGTGCTGCTCGGGGTGCTGCTCCACGGTCTGTGCTTCGGCTGCTTCATCTTCGTCGCGTTCATGGTCGTCGACGAGGAGACGACGGTCGACGTTCGGGCGTCGGCCCAGAACCTCTTCAACCTCGTCATCGTCGGGCTCGGGATCATCGTCGGAAGCTGGTTCGCAACGAGCATCGCGGGCAAGTGGGCGAATCGTCCGCTCCTTGACGACGCGGGCGCGCCGGTCATGACGAGCGACGGCGTGGCGGTGATGCAGATGGACTACACGGCGCTCTTCAGCATCCCGATGTGGATGGCGTTGGCGTGTTTCGTGGTCTTGCTCGTCTTCTACCCGGGCGGAAGACGCGTCGTCCGCGGTTCCTAGGGCGACGCGTCGTCGCTCAGGCCGCGGTGTCGGACCGGAGGGAAATCGCGTCGCACATTGCTCCGAGCCGGCGAATGGGACTGGTCAACTGCTGCGGACTCTCCGCCCCGTCCATGAGCGCGATGACCTCCGCCGCGGCGTGACTCAACGAAGCGAAGCCGATGCCGGCCGCGTTGCCCTTGAGGTTGAGACACAGCCCGCGCGCGCGATCGAGATCGCCCGCGTCCGCGGCGATTCGAAGCTGCCCGGCGATCTGCCGGCTCTCCTCGACGAATCGCGTGATGAGCGGTGCCATGCCGGGCTGTGACTCCATCGTGCTGTAGACGAGATCACCCTGCGGCACGGGCCCGCACTCGCTCTTGAGACGGTACATGAGGGCGAACAGCTCGACCGGATCGTACGGCTTGCTGAGCATGTGATCGGCGCCGCTCTCGAGCGCCCGGCGGATCGTCGCGCCGTCCGTCTCCGCGGTGACGAGGACGATGGGCCCGTCGAAGCCGGCATCGCGGATGCCGGTGAGAAGGTCGATCTCGCCGTCGCCACGCAGATTGAGATCGCACAGCACCATCTCGAAATCGTGGCGGCCCAGCTCCTCGAGCGCTTTCGCCCGGTCGGTGGCGACCGTGAGCTCGACGTCCGTCGACTGGAGCTGATGGGCGAGGAGCAGAAGATCCGACTCGGTCAGATCCACGAACAGGACGGCCCCGTTGAGATCCGGCAGGTCGACGGTGTCCACGCCGACTTCCGGCTGCAGCCGCCGCGACTGGACGAACATCTGCGGCTCGATCGGCTCGTCGAACTCGATCTCGACGTCGTGCACGAACCGTTCGACGTGGCAGCACCGTCGCACCCGTCCGGTGACCTCGGGGGCGGAGCCGTCGAAACGCGGAAGCACGACGCGGCAGTGCGAACCCTCGAACAGGAATCCCCCGTGCAGGAAGCTGATGCCGCCATCGGAGAGGTTGCGGGAGCAGACGAGAAACCGGCTGACGCCACCGGCCGGATGCTCGACCGAGACCGCCACATCGCGTCGGCGGTATTCCCAGCGTCGTTGGGGTATGTGGGGGGTCGCCTCGGCCTGCGCGGCTTCCTCGCGATCGAGCTGGTTCAACAGCCGATTGCGTTCGCCTGGCGTCAGGCGGACGAGATCGCGGGGTCGGTGACGGCTCATGGTTCTCCCCGGGGCCCGGGCCCGATGGGTCTACGTGGATGCTCCGAGTCGAGATCGGCCATCGGCCGTCGCTGGCCCATTCCGATTCGAGGGCGGCCCGCCGCGAGTGCCGGCGGGCTGCGCCAGGGCGGTTTGCCACGCCAGATTCGCGCCGGCGCGACCCATAACCAGTGTGAAGGAGCGGAGACCGCGACCACGCGTGCTCACTACAATCCCCCCATGTCTTCCGGACCCCCCGCCCGTCACCGCACCCGCGTCATCCGCCTTGGCGACGAACGCACCGGCGTCGTCACGATCGGCGGAGACGCGCCCGTGTCGGTCCAGACCATGACCGCCGGTTACACCCACGACGTCGACGCCTGCGTCACCGAGATCAACCGGCTCGCCGCCGCCGGCGCCGACATCGTCCGCGTCGCCGTACCGGAGCGCAAGGACACGGCGGCCCTGGTCGAGATCCTCGCGCAGACGCAGGTGCCGATCGTCGCGGACGTGCACTTTCACTATCAGCGTGCGCTCGAGGCGGTGGCGGCGGGCGTCCACAAGATCAGGCTCAATCCGGGCAACATCGCCGATCGCGATCAGGTCAACGCGGTCATCGATGCCTGCAAGGACCGCGGCATCCCGATCCGCATCGGTGTGAACGAGGGTTCGATCGTCGAACGCAAGGACAAGCAGCGGCGGAAGGAGGAGCTGGGGAAGATCTTTTCCGAGCACCAGCACGGTCATCTCATGGCGATCATGATCGCCCGTCTGGAGGAATACCTCGAGATCTTCGACGCCCGCGACTTCCACGACGTGTGCATCAGCGCCAAGTCGATGGACGCCCGGCTCGTCATTGCCGTTTACCGGGAGATCGCCCGCCGCTTCGACTACCCGCTCCACCTCGGCGTGACGCACGCGGGGCCGAAGGAGACGGGGGCGATCCGCAGCGTCGTGGCCCTCGGCACGCTCCTGGCGGAGGGGATCGGCGACACCGTCCGCATCAGCTACGCGAGCGATCCCGTCTACGAGGTCGAGGACGCGCTCGAGATGCTCTATTGCCTCGGCCTCCGCACCCGCGTGGGCGCGGAGCTCATCGCGTGTCCGACGTGCGGACGGATCCAGGTCGATCTCTTCACGCTCGTGCAGGAAGTCCGCCGGAAGCTCGCCGACGAGATCGAGCTGCCGATCAAGGTGGCCGTGATGGGGTGCGTTGTCAACGGCCCCGGCGAGGCGGAGGGCGCCGACATCGCCGTCTTCGCCGGTGATCGCCGCGGCATCATCTACGTGCAGGGAGAGCGGGTCGCGAACGTCTCCGAGGAGGAGATCCTCGACCGGCTCCTGGCGGAGTGCCTGGCATTCCAGAGCCGCGTGCGGAGCGGCGAGGTCGCGCTCGGGCAGAAGACGGTCGAGATCATCCCGCCCGATCCGATCGGCACGCTCGGCAGCGGGGTCGACAAGATCGCCGCCGGCGACGTCGAGCAAGTGACGATCGGACGGACGTAACGCATGACTCCTCGACCGCCCAGGACGGCACGCGTGAGTCTGCTGCTTTCACTGCTCCTGATCATCGGCGGCTGCACGGCGACGCCCACGAACCCGACGTTTGCACTCACCGAACGCCAGGCCCGGCTCGCCTGGGATGCAATGTGCGATACCCCCCGCCCCTTCGAGCGGCCGGTGATCGTGCTCGGCGGCATCCACGATCCCGGTCTCGTCGCTCCCAACGTCGCACGTCATCTTCGCGAAGTGTCGTCCGAAGAGACGCTGGTCGTTCCGATCTCGTTCTTCACGACGGGCACGTTCGACGCGTGTCGCCGGCGGGTGCTCACGGTCATGGACGACACCCTGCCCGCCGATGATCCGGAGGAGACCACCGAGGTCGACGTGGTCGCGGTGTCGATGGGCGGGCTCGTGGCCCGGCACGCCGCGCGGGCGGTCGCGGGCGAGCGTCGGCTGCGGGTCAAGCGTTTGTTCACGATCGCGACCCCGCACCGCGGCGCCAGGCTCGCGGAGCTGCCGACGTTTGATCGGCGTATCCTCGACATGCGTTCGGGGTCGGCGTTTCTGGCGCGGCTCAACGGGAACATGCATCCCGACGATCCGGAGCTGTTTCCGTACACCCGTCTGGGGGATGCCATCGTCGGCCCGGAGCGAACCGCCCCCCCGCACCAGACGCCCTGGTGGGTGCCCAACCCCCCGCTCACGTTCGCCCACCTGACGACCGCTCACGACCCGCGCATCCTGGCGGACATCGCCCGCCGTCTGCGGGGCGAGCCGCCGTTCGCCGTCGCCCCGCCGGCCCCCCTCCCGGGAGGACGAGGAACCGCCGCCACGCCGTAACCGTATGGCAATACGGCAGTTTCCACGCGCGCTCCGACGGAGCGTGCTATACCTGCTATAAGTGACGAGTGCGGCTCACGGGCCGCAACACCATCTTCTCCGCCGCCGACGCCCCCCGTTCGCGGCTCCCTCCGTCGAGGATCAGGCGATGACCAACCTGCTCCGCCGTCGTGCCGGCGTGACCAACGCCGGCTTCACCATCGTCGAGCTGCTGGTCGTGATCTCGATCATCGGCGTGCTGGTGGGGCTGCTGCTGCCGGCGCTCGGCGGCGTCCAGCGTCGCAGCAAGAAGGCCGACGAGATCAGCCGCATCCGGCAGGTCGGCGTGGCGTGGAATCTCTACGCGAACGCGAACCAGGATCGGGCGTTGCCGGGTTGGCTCGAGGACGACGTCCAGAGCCGCTGGCGGGTCAGCTACCGCTTCCCCGACGACAAGGTCATCCCGGACGCGGATTCCGAGGAGTGGTCGTGGCGTCTCATGCCGTACCTGGATCACGACCAGGAAACGCTGATGGGTCACCTCAACCTTCCCGAGACGAGCAAGGTCGCGCTCTCCAACTACGCGCCTTCCGAGTATGACCCCGCGTTCGTCTATCCCCCGCCGCGCCCGCAGCGTCCGGCTCTTGCCCGCGCGCGTCACATCGCGCAGGAGCCCGGATTCGGCTACAACGCGATGTACGTCGGCGGCTGGTGGGAGATGGTGGATGTCGAGGGCGAGGAGCTGCCCCGGCACCGGTTCTACAACGCGCGGGAGCTGAACCCGTCGGACCCCGACGCCGACGGTCGCATCAACCCGGTCGCGCTCACGCCGGGATCGATCCGCGACAGTTCCCGATTCATCCTGTTCTGCTCCACCGCGGGTCAGAGCATGGGCAGCCACCACGAGGTGAAGGATATCTGGCCGGGCTCGCACTACGCGGTGCCGCCGATCGTGGCGGACTCCCGCATCTGGGAGACCGCCAGCGCCGACTCGATCATCGACGTCGTGCAGCTTCTCGATTCGTTCTCGAGCCCGATTCCCGTCGGCCGCTTCACCGGTCAGGCCGCGGTGCTGCACGCGGATCTGCACAGCGAGCCGTGGGCCCCCGGCGATCTGGACGATCAGCGGTACTGGATCAACCTCGCCGACAACGAGACCTGGAAGCACCGCCCCGAGTAAGCGCGGCGGCCACCGCAGCACCTGCCGGCCCGCGATCCGTCACATGTTCCGCATCATTTGCCGGACCATCCGCCGCAGGTACGCGACCTCTTCGGCGGAGACGGCCGAGCGGTCGAGATCGACCACGATCGGCCGACGCCACGTGACGTCTTCGCTCGGTACGTATCCCAACGCCGCCAGCCGCCGCGACAGGTCGGCCATGTGACCGGCGCCGTAGAGCACTGCCACCTCCTCGACCTCCGGCTCGGCGTGCAGCAGGCGGGTGAGGTCGTCGACGACCGCCTGGTTGCGGGCACCGATGATGACCTCGGCGAACGCGGGATCGAACGCCTGGAGGCTCGCGTCCACGGTGCGTTCGTCGCCCAGCATTTCCACGAGGAGGATCTTGATGGTGTCGCTGACCGCGCCCTCCATGAACGCATCGGCCATGCGGACGAGCCCCAGGAAGAACCGCGCGATCTGCGCCGGCAACGCGGTGCCGCCGATGGCGTTCTCCATGATGGTGAAGTCCGAGCCCCGCTCGGCCATCGCGCGACGCACCTGGTCGATCGAGAGGTCGCTGCACCGCCATCCCGGCTGGTCGTAATCGATGGCATCGAGCTGGAAGTCGAGCTTGAGCGCGGAGGCAAGCTGAACCTGCATGTTGTCGGCGCGGTCGTTCCGGTGCGGGGGCACGCGATCGCCGGCATCGACGACGCGATCGGCGTCCGGTCCGTCGCCGCCGGGCGCGCCGTCGGCGCCGAGGCTGATCAGCCGGAACTGCGATGGACTCGTCTCGTCGCCGGGCGTCCCCTCGTAGCGAACCGGACGTCCCCATGCGTCGAGGAGCGCGATCTCCAGGAAGTCCCGCTCGCGTGCGCCCTCGTCGCCCACCATGCGTTGCAGCGTGTCGAGGTCGGGCGGGTAGACGCCCTGCCGACGGTGGTAGCGTTCGGCGTAGCCGGCGACGAAACGAAGCCCGGCCTCCGTGCGGTCGATCCGGGTCTCGTCGGACTCCTCGCCGGAAGCGGGCGGCCCGCCCGTGCCCTCGGGCTTCACCGATTCGTAGAGCACGACGTCGGCGTCAATCAGCTCGTCCTGCACCGCCCGGTAGTACGCGCCCTCGCCGATGTGCACGACGCCGACGAGGTTCAAGACGGGCCCGCCCGCGGGCCGGACGTAACGTCGAGAGGCGATCTCGAGCGCGACCACGTTTCCGTCGTCGCCGCTCACGCGCAGAAAGCTCGGAGGCGTCGTCGACACCGCCACCGGCGGCATGACGTCCACGGGCGTCGTGGCGGTCGACTTCTTCAGCTTCGCGATGTCGATGCCGAACGCGTTGGATCCGATCACGCACACCCCGCAGAACGCCGTCAGCGCACCGGAGATCTGGAGAAGACGGCGTCGAGGCAGGATCATGCTGGGCTCCAATTCGTTCGTTGGTTCGTTTGTCAGACTCGGGTCGCCACGGGCGTGGCGGCGTCGTCCGCGGCCGTCGCCGGAGACCGCCGGGCCGCTCCTTGTTGGGCCGCGGCGATGATGGATTCCATGCGGCCCATCGCCCGCCCCATCTGGCTCTTGAAGATCATGTACGGGAACAGCGTGAGCAGGGCGACGATGAGCCCGAGGGCCGTCGTGAGCAACGCGGCGGCAATGCCGCCGGCCACCTCGCGGGGATCGGTGAGCGTCTGCTGTTCGCCGAGAAGTCGGAACGACTGGATGATCCCGACGACCGTACCCAGGATCCCGAGGAGGGGGGCCGCGGTGATGATCGTCGAGAGGCTCACCATGAAACGCTCCAGCCGCGGACGCTGCTCTTCGACCGCCTCCACCGCGACGGCGTCGGAGGCCCCGTGACGGAGCATGGCGCTGGCGAGCGCCCCGTACGGCGAGCGATCGACGACCGCGAGCGTCTCCGCTGCATCGTGCCGCCCCCGTCGCAACGCATCGGTCAACCGCAGCAGCGTCTTGAGCCGCCTGGACCGGTGGTTCAGGAACCAGAACCACGCACGCTCGAGGATCAGCGCGAGGCTGATGACGCTCATCGCGAACAGCGGGATCATCACGATCCCGCCCCGCTCGATCAGGAGGGCGACGTGGTCGGAGATCGCTTGCATGGATTGGATGATAGACGACGGGGCGAGGACCGACCCGGCGGGCCGTATCACCTACAATCGATGCGGTGCACCACGCCTCCGCCCCATCCGAGTCCTCCGTGCTCCTCGCGCTCGCCGACGAGATCAACTCCGCCTTGCGGCGGACCGTCGCCGCGGCCGAGCTCCCCCCGCACCTGGCGGAGGCGGTCGAGTACGCACTGCTGTCCGGGGGCAAACGGCTGCGACCGGCGCTCGTCCTTCTTTGCTGCGAAGCGGTGGGCGGGCGACGGGAGGCGGGCATGCCGGCGGCGGTCGCGCTCGAGCTGATCCACACGTTCAGCCTCGTGCACGACGACCTGCCGTCCATGGACGACGACGCGTTGCGGCGGGGCCGCCCGACGCTGCACGTCCACGCCGGCGAGGCGATGGCGACGCTCGCCGGCGACGCGATGATTTCGATCGCCTTCGGCGTCCTGGCCGAGACGCCCCCCGCCATCGCGGCCCGGCTCGTCGGCGAGCTCGCCTCGGGGACGACCGCGATGATCACCGGACAGGTGTACGACACCCTCGGCGGCGTCGGCTCGGAGCTGTCGGCCGAAGCGGCCTTGCGTCTCGTCCATCGCAACAAGACGGGCGCGTTGCTGCGGTGCGCCTGCCGGATGGGGGCGCTCTGCGGCGGGGCGGGTCCGGAAACGTTCGAGCACCTCACCCGCTACGGCGAGGCGGTGGGTCTGATGTTCCAGATCGTGGACGATCTGCTCGACGTCACGCAATCGACCGAACACCTCGGCAAGATGGCCGGTAAGGACATTTCGGCGGGCAAGCTGACCTACCCCGGCGTGCTCGGCGTCGACCGATCGCGGTCGGAGGTCGAGCGTCTCGCGGCGGCGGCGCGTTCGGCCGTCGAGCCCCTCGGCTCCGCGGCGCATGTGTTGCGCACGCTGAGCGACGACATGGCGGTCAGGACCCGGTGAGCGTACGCTTTCCGGTGCTCCTGCGTTTCTGACGGAGAAGACGATCCATGCAGCTCACCCTGCTCCCCCGCATCCAGGGCCCCGCGGATCTCAAGGCGCTCTCGGTCGATGAGCTTCCGACGCTCGCGGCCGAGATCCGGCACGCGATCTGCGAGCAGATCAAGCTCACCGGCGGGCACTTCGCGCCCAACCTCGGTGTCGTGGAGCTGACGATCGCCTTGCACTACGTCTTCGACTTCGGGCACGACCGCCTGCTCTTCGACGTCGGTCACCAGTGCTACCCCCACAAGCTGCTGACCGGGCGGTACCCGATGCTCTCGCGTCTGCGTCAGCGGGACGGGATGGCCGGCTTCCCGGAGCCGCGCGAGAGCGACTTCGATCTCTTCTCGGTCGGGCACGCCGGCACGGGTGTCTCGACCGCCGTGGGCATGGCCCGGGGTGATCTGCTCAACACCGAGTCCTACGACCCCGAGTCGCGGCCGGACGGACGCCGCGTGGTCACGCTCGTCGGTGACGCCAGCATCGTCAACGGCGTGGCCATGGAAGGGCTGAACAACGCCGGCACGCTGAAGCGGCAGTTTCTCGTCGTCCTCAACGACAACGGCATGTCGATCGCCAAGCCCCAGGGGGCGGTGGCCTCGTACTTCGACCGCGTCCGCGTGAACCCGGCGTATCTTCGCGCGAAGCGTGCCGCGAAGGACGTCGTGTCGAATCTCCCCGGCGGTTCGCTGATCGGCGAGATGTACCACCGCCTCGGCGAGATCGCGAAGGACGCGCTGGCCGAGGACGCCTGGTTCGAGAAGTTCGGCCTGCTGACGGTCGGTCCCGTCGACGGTCACGACGTCAGGGGCCTCATCGACATCCTCCTGGAGGTGCGTGACTTCGACCGCCCCATGGTGCTGCACGTTCATACGGTCAAGGGCAAGGGGTACGAGTACTCGGAAGGCGACGCGACGACCTTCCACTCCCCGAAGCCGTTTCGCGTCGATGGCTGCCGGGTCGAATTGAAGAGCAGCGGTCGCAGCTTCACCACGGCCTTCGCCGACGCGCTCGGCGACGTCATGATGCGTGACGACAAGGTCGTCGCCTGCACGGCCGCGATGCCCGACGGCACCGGCCTGTCCAAGGTCATGCCGAAGTTCCCCGACCGAACGTGGGACACCGGCATCTGCGAGTCGCACGCCATGGACATGATGGCCGGGCTGGCCAAGACCGGGTGGAAGCCCTTCTTCGCGGTCTACTCGACCTTCGTGCAGCGGGCGTTCGACCAGGCGTTCCAGGAGGTCGCGCTCCAGGGCCTGCCGGTGCGGCTGTGCCTCGACCGGGCCGGCCTCGTGGGCGGCGACGGCGCCGTCCACCATGGCTTCTGCGACGTCAGCATTCTGCGAGTGTTCCCCCAGGCGATCCTGATGGCCGCCATGGACGAGCCGAGCCTGCGGGCTGCTCTCGAGCTGATGCGGACCTACGACGACGGGATCAGCGTCGTCCGCTACCCGCGGGACAACGTGAGCGAGCGATTCACGAAGGAGCCGTGCCCGGCCTTCGAGATCGGCAAGGCCCGCGTGCTGTCGGAGGTCGACGGACCCGACGCGGCGATCCTCGGGTACGGCGTCATGGCCATCGCCGCCCTCGATGCGGTCGAGCAGCTCAACGGCGAGTACAAGGTGAGCGTCTACGACGCGCGGTTCGCACGGCCGGTCGACATCGATCTCCTCCGGTCGCTCCTCGAACGCGGCATCCCCGTCGTGACCGTCGAAGATCACGGTCTGGAGGGCGGATTCGGCTCCTGCGTCGTCGATGCGGCGGCCGATGCCGGTCTCGACACGCGTCTCATCACCCGCATGGGGATCCCCGACCGGTGGATCTACCAGGGCGCGCGAGACGAGCAGCTCGAGGAAGCGGGAATCGACGTGGCGTCGATCGCACGCACGGTGCGTCGCGTGCTCGACCGCAACGGGCACCCCCCGCCGGTGGTGGAGACGGTGAGGGCGACGCGGGAGACGGTGTAACGGCGGACGCGGGGGCGGGCACGGACGCGGACGCGGACACGGGCGCGGACACGGTCGCGGGCACGGACGCGGAAGCGGACACGCTCGCGGACACGCTCGCGGACACGCTCGCGGACGCAACCGCCCATCGCGCCAACGTCCAGATCTTCCCACGCGAGGCGGCATGGACGCCGCCGGTCATCCGCGCAGCCCTGCACCCGCCGGAGGCGGTGCGAAAAACAGTCCGAACCCACGTCCAAATCTTCACTGACAAGCTCGCATGGATGCGAGCGCCAAATGAGACCCACGACAACTGGGGTCGAGCCGCACGACGCGGCGTGAACAACGCGGCCACCGGCGCCCGGCAAGCACAGCCACCGTCCACTGGCAGGATGCCAGCGCAAGGGTCCACGTCCAGCTCTTCCCAGGCGAGGCGGCATGGACGCCGCCGGTGACCGCGCCGTCCGGAGGCCGGACGTGGGCGCGGTCGCGGACACGGACACGGACGCGGGCGCGGGCACTGTCGCGGACGCGGGCACGGTCACGGTCGCGGACACGGACACGGACACGGTCGCGGACACGGACGCGGACACGGTCGCGGACACGGACGCGGACACGGACGCGGGCACCGACACGGACGCGGGCACCGATACGGACGCGGACCAGATCACTCCGCCAGCGCTTCCTCCACGAACCGCACGATAGCCTCCAGGAAGACCTCGCGCGGATACGCCGTCGCCTCCGCGATCGTTGCTTCGAGGAGCGGCATGTCGCGTGAGATTGCGAGCGCGGCGCCGTAGTGGTCGGTGTTCGCGAAGCCGAGGAGCGTGCTGCCGGGGAT
>JABDLI010000031.1 GCA_013003065.1 Phycisphaerales bacterium
CGCCGGATGGCGGTGCGAAAAATAGAAATGTGAACCGCTGATACATGTCCAGGAATCCAGCCGGCAGGACGCCGGCGGTGTATTTGGGCGTCCGGCCACTGAGATCGAGCCGCAGGACGCGGCGTCATCGCGCGGGGGCCCGCGTCCGGCCAGCACGTTCCCCGCCCAAGGGCAGGATGCCCGTCATTCCCCCACGTCCGGCCCAACAAGAGCGAGGCGGCACGACGCCGCCGGTCCCCCGCGCGATCCCTGCACCGCCGGATGGCGGTGCGAAAAATAGAAATGTGAACCGCTGATACATGTCCAGGAACCGAGCCGGCAGGACGCCGGCGGTGTATTGGGGCATCCGGCATGTGGGGTCGAGCCGCACGACGCGGCGTCATCGCCGAGGGGGCCGGCGCGCGACAAGCACATTCACAGCCCATGGGCAGGATGCCCGTCGTTCCCCCGCGTCCGGCCTGAAGAAGGCGAGCCGCAAGGACGCGGCGTCTCGCGCGCGGGCCCCCGCGCCCGGCAAGCAGATTCAACGCCCAAGGGCAGGACGCCCGTCGTTCCCCCGCGTCCGGCCTGAACAAACCAAGGCGGCACGACGCCGCCGGTCCCCCGCGCGGTCCCTGCACCGCCGGATGGCGGTGCGAAAAATAGAAATGTGAACCGTTGATACATGTCCAGGAACCCAGCCGGCAGGACGCCGGCGGTGTGTTGGGGCGTCCGGCCACTGAGGTCGAGCCGCACGACGCGGCGTCATCGCGCGGGGGCCTGCATCCGGCAAGCACATTCACCGCCCAAGGGCAGGATGCCTGTCGTTCCCCCGCGGCGGGTCAGAAGAAGGCGAGCCGCAGGACGCGGCGTCTCGCGCGCGGGGGTTCTCTGCGCGAGGTAAGCCGGCAGGATGCCGGACAACAGTGCCGGTCGGCGCAGAGGTCTGTCCTCCACGGGCGAAGAAGAATGCGTGCTCCTTCGAGCATGCTGGGAATGGACCTTCGCACTGATTCACGCCGGTGCCCGGCGTCCTGCCGGTGCAGGTCGCGATGTCGACCCCTGCAGGCGAGACGCCGCGTCCCTGCGGCTCGCTTTCTTCAGGCCGGACGTGGGGGAATGACGGGCGTCCTGCCCTTGGGCGGTGAACGTGCTTGTCGCGCGCCGGCCTCCGCGTTGTTCACGCCGCGTCCTGCGGCTCGATCCCAGTGGCCGGGGGCCTCCATACACCGGCGGCGTCCTGCCGCCTAGTTTCCTGGACATTCATCGGCGGTTCACATTTCTATCTTTCGCACCGCCATCCGGCGGGTGCAAGGATTGCGCGGGGGACCGGCGGCGTCGTGCCGCCTCGGGCAGGTTGGGTCGAGCGGTTGCGCGGCGTGGGCTGCGCTTCGTCCGCGCGTTGTTGGCCGGCGCGCTGATCACGCGGTTGCCCGGCGTCCTGCCGCTTGCCTCGCGCACGGGTCCCCCGCGTGATGACGCCGCGTCGTGCGGCTTGCCTTCTTCTGTTCGGACGCGGGTGAATGATGGGCATCCTGCCCTTGGGCGGTGAATGTGCTTGCCGTGCGCGGGCCCCCGCGTGATGACGCCGCGTCGTGCGGCTCGCCTCTTCTGGCCGGGCGCACCAATACGCCGGCGGCGTCCTGCCGCCTGGGTTCCTGGACATTGATCGACGGTTCACATTTCTATTTTTCGCACCGCCATCCGGCGGGTGCAGGGACCGCGCGGGGGACCGGCGGCGTCGTGCCGCCTGGAACAAGTTGGGTCGTGCGCCCGCGCGCCCGCGCGATCGCGCTGCCGTCGTCGCCGCCCCCGCGGACGAGTTCTCTACATCGGCTTCTCGTCGATCGTCTGGTCGAACACCTCCAGGAGCTTCGACTTGTCGAAGATCATCTCCTGGCGGCTCAACCCGACGACCTCGTAGTGCGGGGTCAGCTCGATGGCGTCGCAGGGGCACGCCTCCTCGCACATCCCGCAGAAGATGCACCGCAGCTCGTCGATGTCGAACATCTTCGGGTACTTCTCGCGGTCCTCCCACGGTGACTCCGCGGCGACGATGTGGATGCAGTTCGCCGGGCAGGCGGTCGAGCACATGAAGCAGGCGACACAGCGGACGCGACCGTCCTCATCCTTATTGAGGCGGTGAACGCCGCGGAAGGTGGATCGCTCCTGCCCGCCCTCGAGGACCGGGCGGTCGTCCCGCTTCTCCTCGGGGTACTGGACCACCCAGATGTTGTTCTTGTTCTTCCCGTCCCGGCCCACGTTGGTGAACAGGTGCCGCATCGTCGTGCCCAGGCCCTTGAAGATGGCCGGGATGAACAGGCTCTCGCCGCGGCGGAGCTTGGTCGGGGTGACGTCGACGAATTCGGAGTCGGGGGTCGGCATGGGGGGTGGGCCTCGTGGTGCCGCATGGTAGTTGATCCCCACCCGCGCTGGCGGGGTGATTGGAGTACCCTCCGCAGCCGATGGCTGCACCCTCCACGCCCCCGCCCTCCCCACGGTCGAAGTCGAACGCCGACGCCGAGTCTCGGCGTCTCTGGCGGCTCGCCGGCATGGGGGGCACGCTGGCCTCGGAGATTCTGGCCGGGACCCTCCTCGGCTGGCTGATCGACAAGTTCTTCGGCACCGGCCCCACGTGGATGATCGTCTTGACCGTCGCCGGCGTCATCGTCGGCATGGCCACCTTCATCCGCAGCGCGCTCAAGGAGAGCGGCGCCGCGGGGCGGCAGGCGGCGGCGGCGGCGCCCAAGGCATTGCCCCTCGACGAGATGGATGCGGACGACGATGACGACGACCCCTGAACCGGCATCCGCCCCCGACGCGGCCCGACGCAAGGTCACACTGCCCACCGGACGGCTGCTTGCGGCAGCGTGGATCGCCGCGGCCGTCGCCGGCATCGGCTGGGCGGTGGTGGCCGGAACGGTGGGTCCCGGGGTCGATTCCGCCGTCGCGGGACTGCTCGCCGCGGGGGTGGTGGCGGCGGCGTCCACCATCAGCCTGCTGCTGCTCCGACCGTGGCGGCCGAAGACCCTGCTGCTGTGGCCGAGCCTGTGGGTGGCGGCCTCGATGGGACGAATGCTCATCGCCCTTTCTGGGACCTTCTTGCTATACTCCGCGACCCCCTACCGCAGCCGGAGTCTGTGGTTCGCCGCGGTGGTCGCGTACCTTGCGGTGATGGTCAGTGAAACCCGTGTGTATGCCTCGTCGATGCGGCGGTTCGCTCCTCCTGGAGGCCCCGCGATGGGGTCCTCGGTCTCGGAGTAGGACGCGATGCATCTGCTGGCGGCGGAGCTGAACCCCCTCGGTCACGTGATGGACCGGAACATCATCGGCGGCCCCGACGCGCTGCTCATGGGCGATCCCCACGGCACGCCGATCGTGACCATGCACATGCTCACGCTGCTGCTCGCCACGGGCCTGCTCCTGTGGATCATGAACCTCGCGGCGAAGGCGATCACGACGGGCCCCTCCTCGGAGGGCAACGACCGGTACCTGACCCGCGGGCGGATGGCCCAGCTCATCGAGGTGATCACGCTCTACCTGCGGGATACGGTGGTCAAGCCCGTCCTCGGCGAGAAGACGAACAAGTATCTGCCGTACCTGCTCACGCTGTTCTTCTTCGTGCTCATGAACAACCTGCTGGGGCTCGTGCCGCTGCTGGATCTCCAGCACATCGTCGGCGCGTTCCTCGGTGACTCGCACTTCGCCGTGATCGGCGGCACCGCCACCGGCAACCTCGCGGTGACCGGCGGGCTCGCGCTCATCGCGTTCCTGGTCATCCAGGTCCACGGCCTGCGTGAGCTTGGTCTGGCCGGCTGGGCGCATCACCTGCTCGGCGGCGCGCCGTGGTATCTCGCTCCGATCATGGTGCCGGTCGAGCTGCTGGGCATGTTCATCAAGCCCGCCGCGCTCGCCATTCGTCTCTTCGCCAACATGATGGCCGGCCACACGCTCATGGCGACGCTCGCCCTCTTCGGGCTGATGGCGCTCTCGGGCATGGAGAGCTGGATCGCCGGGCTCGGCATCTCGGTGATCGCCGGCGCGTTCGCGGTGGCGATCACGTTCCTCGAGCTCTTCGTGGCCTTCCTCCAGGCCTTCATCTTCATGTTCCTGACCGCGGTGTTCATCGGCCAGCTCTCGCCTCACGATCACGAGCACGAGCACGCCGCCGAAACCGCGCACGCCTGATCCGTTCAATCCCGGGGTCAACCGGCCCCGCTTCCCGGCAACCAACAACCCTTCGGAGATCGAAGTCACAATGAAACGCCTGCTTTCCCTGACGATGATCGTCTTCGCCGTTGTCACCATCGGCGCCGCCAACCCGGTCATGGGCCAGGACGACGTCCAGGCTCACGAGATCGCCGTGGCCAAGGCGAACGCCGGCAACGCCCTGAAGGGCCTCGGTGGTGGTCTCGCCGCCGGTCTCGCCGTCATCGGCGCCGGCATCGGCATCGGCCGCATCGGTGGCGGCGCGGTCGAGTCGATCGCGCGTCAGCCCGAGATGGCCGGTCCGATCGGCACGAACATGATCATCACGGCCGCGCTTGTCGAGGGGGCCGCGCTCTTCGCGGTCGTCGTCGGCATGCTCGGCATTCTCCAAGCCTGACAAGGCTCGACCCGCCGATTCACGCCCTCCCCGCCCGCGGCGCGACGCCGTGTCGCCCGCGGGTGCGGAGGGAATCTCGCAGGAGGGAACCTCCGATGCACATCCTCGCCGCCGAAGGCAATCCCGTCGCGGTTCAGTTGCTCCCGCTCGTCACGACCGTCGTGGTGTTCGGGATCGCGTTCTTCATCCTCAGCAAGAACGTGTGGCCCCGCATCACGAAGGGGCTCGACGATCGCGACAACAAGATCCGCGACGAGATCAAGGCCGCGGAGGAGTCCCGCGAGCAGGCTCGCGCCGCCCAGGCGGAGTACGAGTCGTCGCTGAAGGAAGCGCGTCAGGAGGCGGCGGAGATGATCTCCAAAGCCAAGAACGACGCGAAGGCCGCCGCGGATGATCTTCGCCAACGCAACGAGCAGGAGCTCGCCGACCTCAAGCAACGCGCGCAGCGTGACATCCAGACGGCCAAGCAGCAGGCCGTCACCGAGCTGCACTCCGAGGCGACCGCGCTCGCCGCGTCGATCGCCGGCAAGATCCTTCAACGCGAAATCTCTGTGCAGGATCAGCAGCGTCTCGTGGAGGAATCCCTCCGCGAGCTGCAGCCGCTGAAGTAAGCGACCCATGGCCACCCACACCGACGCCCTCGCCCAGGTCTACGCCCGCAGCCTCTACGAGCTCGCCGAGAAAGCCGGCGGGCTCGAGAAGATCATCGAGATCGCGAGCGAGCTGGAAGAGATCTGCGAAATCGCCCGCTCCGATCGCGGGTTCCGCGAGTTCATCGCGTCGCCGGTCATCGACCGCGCGAAGCGCGCGGAGTCGCTCAACCGCTGCTTCCGCGACCAGATCACCGATCTCACGCTGCGGTTCCTGCTCGTGCTGAACCGCAAGGGTCGGCTGAGCCACCTGGAGATGATCAACACCGCCTACGACCAGCTCGTGCAGGCGGCGCACGATCGCGTCGAGGTGGACGTCTTCACGGCGACAACGCTCAACCCCGAGCAGCTCGAGGCCATTCGCCTCCGCGTGCGGGAGGCGATCGGCCAGGACGCGGTGCTGCATCCCTACACCGACCCGACCATGCTCGGCGGCGTGAAGCTTCGCATCGGCGATCAACTGGTGGACGGCTCGGTCGCGACGCGGCTTCGTCGCTTGCGGCACGGCCTCCAGACGAACGGGCCCGCCGCGTTGCGCGCGAAGTTCGATCGGATCGTCAGCGAGGAGGACGTGGCATGAGACGTCTGCTTCCCCTGCTCATCGCGGCACTGCTCGCGACAACCGGTCCGGCGTTCGCCCAGGACCACGCCGCCACCACGAGACCCGCCGTGACCAAGATGGAAGACGCCCCCAAGCTGACCGTGCGAGGCGACGCGGAGCTGATGAAGCCCGCCGACCAGGTGCGGCTCTCCGTCGGCTGCGTGAGCGAGGACGCCGAGGCCGCCGTCGCGTTGCGGGAGAACAACCGCGTGATGCGCGCCGTCGTCCAGGCGATCGAGCGGGCCGGCCTGACCGAGAAGGAGTACGAGACGGGTCGTTTCCAGATCCGCCCGACGTACTCCCGCCGTCCGCGGCAGCCATCTCCCGACTGGAAGCCGCAGATCATCGGCTACCAGGTCACGAACACCATCATCATCCGCACCACGCAGCTCGAGCTGACCGGCAAGCTCATCGAGGTGGCCAGCGGCGCCGGCGCGAACAGCGTGGACGTGGCCGGCTTCGAGCTGTCCGACGACCGCATCCACCGGGCGGAGGCGATCCGCACCGCGACCCGCCACGCCATCGATGATGCGACCAGCCTCGCCCAGGCCGCCGGCCTCCGGCTCGTGCGTATTCTCGCAATCAACCTGGACAACGCGCAGGTCCGAGGGCCCGAGATGGCCTTCGCCACCCAGCGGGCGGCCGTGGCCGCCGACGCCGCCCCGCCCATCAGCCCCGGCGACATCACCATTCGCGCCGGCGTCAGCATCGTGTACGAGATCGCCCCCGCTGCGAACCAGTAGGACGGCGACGAAAGAGGAAGCACCGTGAAGATCAAGACCGACGAAATCACATCCGTCATCAAGCAGGAGATCGAGCAGTTCTCGAGCGAGCTCGAGATCTCTCAGGTCGGCCGGGTGGTGGAGGTGGGTGACGGCATCGCCCGCATCTACGGCCTGTCCCACGCGATGTCCGGCGAACTGCTGGATTTCCAGACGAGCGAAGGTCCGGTGCAGGGCCAGGTGATGAACCTGGAGCTGGACACCGTCGGCGCGGTCATCTACGGCAACTACCTCGCGGTGAAGGAAGGCGACACGGTCACCTCCACGAAGCGTCTGCTGGAGATCCCCGCCGGCGAGGCGATGCTCGGTCGCGTCGTCGATCCGCTGGGCAACCCGCTCGACGACGCCGGGCCGATCCAGGCCGAGACCACGATGAAGCTCGACATCGTCGCCCCGGGCATCGCGTTCCGGCAGCCGGTGAAGGAGCCGCTGCAAACGGGCGTGAAGGCGATCGACTCGATGATCCCGATCGGTCGCGGGCAACGCGAGCTGATCATCGGCGACCGCAAGACGGGCAAGACCGCGGTCGCGGTGGACACGATCATCAACCAGAAGCAGTACTGGGGCACGCCCGACGCGGTCGTGTGCGTGTACGTCGCGGTGGGTCAGAAGGAGTCCACCGTCGCCGGCGTGGTCGAGACGCTCAAGGCGAACGGCGCGATGGACTACACCATCGTCGTGAACGCCGGCTCCTCCGACGCCGCTCCGCTCCAGTACATCGCCCCGTACGCCGGCTGCGCGATGGCCGAGTTCTTCATGAACCAGGGCATGGAGGGTAAGACGCCCAAGCACGCGTTGTGTGTATACGACGACCTCTCCAAGCAGGCGACCGCCTACCGCCAGCTCTCGCTGCTCCTGCGGCGTCCCCCGGGACGCGAGGCGTACCCCGGCGACGTCTTCTACCTGCACAGCCGGCTGCTGGAGCGCGCGACGAAGCTCTCCGACGAGCGTGGCGGCGGGTCGCTCACGGCGCTGCCGATCATCGAGACGCAGGAAGGCGACGTGTCCGCGTACATCCCGACGAACGTCATCTCCATCACCGACGGCCAGATCTACCTGCAGCCGGAGCTCTTCGCCGCCGGCGTTCGTCCCGCGATCAACGTGGGCATCTCGGTGTCACGCGTGGGCGGCAACGCGCAGATCAAGGCCATGAAGGAGGTCGCCGGCTCGCTGCGTCTCGATCTCGCGGCGTACCGCGAGCTCGAGGCGTTCGCCCAGCTCGGCACCGAGCTCGACGCGGCCAGCCAGCGACAGCTCGACCGCGGCGCACGGATGGTCGAGCTGCTCAAGCAGGATCAGTACATCCCGTACGACGCGATCGACCAGTGCATCTCGATCTTCGCCGCCTCCAAGGGCGCCCTCGACAGCCTGCCCCTCGACCAGGTGCACGCGTTCGAACGCGACCTGCTCGACTACTTCCAGGGCTCGGGCCGCGACCTGCGCGCGAAGCTGGAAGAGCAGAAGAGCTTCAAGCA
>JABDLI010000039.1 GCA_013003065.1 Phycisphaerales bacterium
GTCACGGTCACGGTCACGGTCGCGGACGCGGACGCGGTCACGGACACGGACCCGGACGCGGTCACGGACGCGGACCCGGCCCGCCCCCCTCACTCCGCCACGAACATCCGCCGGCTCGTCCCCCCCGGCCCGATCCGGGCCCGCACCGCCGACCCACACCGCGGGCACCGCCCCTCGTACGCCGTCGCCTCCGCGTTGCGGTAAAGACGCCCGTACGCGTGGCAGCACTTGAACCAGATCGACAGGAACGGACGTCGCGTGCGGCCGCCGCCGGACGGGGCCCGGGGGAGGCCGGTGACGTCCAGGATGTCCTCGGGGTCACGCACGAAGGGTCAATCGGCGCGAGACGGGCCGGGTCATGACGATCCGCACGCCTTCTCGATGCCCTCGCGCAGGCGGCACGCGCGTTCGCGGTGACGCCGCATCTCCTCTTCGACATCGGCGACGGCGGACGGTGCGTCGAGCAGCGGCAGGTTGACGGTCACGTTGCACTGGGCGGCCCGCACCGCGGCGTCGGCGAGGATCGCCGCGATCGCCAGATCGCTGGCCAGATGCCGGTTGGTGGAGTCCTGCAGACGCTGCAGCAGGTGCAGCAGCCCGAGGGCGGTGGCCGCGACCTGCATCGGGGCGTCGATGGCGGCCGTCACCGCCGCGGGCATCTCCCGCACGCGGGTCTCGTCGTCGGCAGGGAGCTTCCACAACGCATTCAGGTTCTTGTAAGCATGGGCGTCGGCGTCCGCCAGGTCGAGCGCCGTCTGCCGGAGGGTTTCCAGCGTGCGGAGCGCTTCCTCGTGCAGCTCGGCGTGTTCGGCCAGCGTCTTCTTCCCGTGGGAGTAGTTGACGACCATCTCCGCCAGCGCGGCCGCCAACGCGGCCGTCAGGGAGGCCACGGCGCCGCCACCCGGCGCGGGCGTCTTGGCGGCGATCGCGGCGAGCAGCTCACCCACGGTCGGCGTTTTCAGGCTCACCGTCACCCGCGCACCTCCGCCGCGAAGCGGCTGGAAAGCGTCTCGATGACGCACGTGACGGGCGGACCGACCTCCTCGTGCGTGAGCGTCCGGTTCGGAGCGCGAAACCGCAGCCGCAGGGTGAGCGACTTGCGTCCGGCGGGCACCGAGCCGCCGCGGAACGTGGTCACGAAATCGATGGCGTCGAGGTGATCGAGCTCCAACCCGACGATCGCCGCGTTCACGTCCGTCCACGCCAGATCGTCCGCGACGACCACCGACAGGTCACGCTCGATGGCGGGGAAGGCTGGCAGCGGCTGCGCTTCGGTGTCCGGCGGGAACGACGCGTACATCTCTTCGACGAAGAGCTCCGCGACCAGGGGGGAGGGGTCGAGCTCGAACCGGCGGGCGACGGCGGGCGCGAGCCGCCCGATGCGGCCGAGCCGTTCGCCGTCGAGCTCGACCGTTGCGCCGGGCGCGAGCCACGCGGTCTTCTCGTCGGGACGCACGTCCAGCGTCGTCTCCGGTCCGCGGAGCAGCGTGGCGAGGCGTTCGACGACACCCCGCAACGGGCGCAGGCCGGACGTGTCGTCCTCGGCATCCATCACCAGGCCGAGCGCGATCCGTTCGGTGTGCTCCTGGCCATGGCCGTGGAAGACCGCCGCGGATTCGAACAAGCGCAGCGGCCCGACACCGTTGTCCGCGTTGTAGCGGCGAACGTGCAGGAGGCCGGGCAACACCGACGGTTGCAGAATCGGCGAGGAACGCGCCCGGTCGTCGTCGACGCGAAGCAGGGACGCGTCGTTCGGTCGGAACGGCTCGGCGCTGTTCTCGTCGGTCAGCGTGTGCGTGACGGCCTCGATGAATCCGGCGCCGACCAGCTCGTCCGCCACCGCGCGACGTGCCAGCTCGGTGGGTTGCGGCGGCGCAACCCGGACTGCGATCGTCTCCTCCACCGGAATGCGGTCGTGACCGAACATGCGGCTGACCTCTTCGATCAGGTCGATCTCACGCTCGATGTCCGGCCGGGTGACCGGCACGAGACACTCGATCCGCTCGCCGGTGGGGTGGGTCTCGAAACCGAGCCGGTCGAGGAACTCGTGCATCTGCTCGTCGCTGATCGAGACGCCCAGGAGCTGGCGGCACCGGTCCATCCGCATCGACACCCGACGCCGCTCGGGGATGGGCGCCCCGTCGGCGACGACGTCACGGCACAGCTCGCCGCCGGCGATCTCGAGGATGATCTCCGCCAGCCGTTCGGCGGCCCCGTTCACCTGCCCCGGATGCACGATGCGTTCGAAGCGGTAGCTGGAGGCGCTGGCGATCCCGTGCCGGCGGCTCGTGTTGCGGACGGTGACGGGGTCGAACGTGGCGGCCTCGAGCAGGAGGTCCGTGCTGTTCTCCGTGACGGCGGTCAGCCCGCCACCCTTGACGCCGGCCAACGCGACCGCCCGCTCCCGGTCGGCGATGACGAGGTCGTCGGTCGTCAGCGTGATGGCCCGCTCGCCCTCGCCGAGCGGAAGAAACGACTCCTTCTCGTCGGCCATCCGCACGATGATCTCGGGTCCTGCGAGCTTGGCGAGATCGAAGACGTGCGTCGGCTGCCCGAGCTCGAAGAGCACGAAGTTCGTCGCGTCGACGACGTTGTTCCGCGGGATCTCGCCTCGCGCGAGCAGCCGATCACGCAGCCAGTCCGGAGAGGGTTTGATCGTCGCCCCGCGGATGATCCGCGCCGTGTAAAGAGGGCACCGCCGGGGCTCGCGATTGGTGACCGACACCAGCGTGCCCGCAGGCGGACCCGCGACGGACGGCGCCGGGTGCGGGATCTTCAGGTGCCGTCCCGAGATCGCCGCGATCTCCCGCGCGAGGCCGACGTGGCTCACGCAGTCGCCGCGGTTGGAGGTCATCTCGAAATCCTGGCAGACGTCCGTGCCGTCGGGCAGGGCGATGTCTTCGCGGCCTTCCAGGGGGAAGCCCGCGCGGGTGGCCAGCTCCGCCTGCTCGTCGGCGGTGGCGGGCGGGTCCAGGTAGTCGTTGATCCATCGAACGCTGGTCAGCATGGATCGGTGAGCGTATCGCACCGGCCCGGAGAGGGGAAGGGAGTCCCGGGCCCGAGGCCGGGCGGGAGGGGTACACTGCCCGCCATGAATCGACCCGTTGCCGCGATCGCGATTGGCCTGCTGCTGCTGGCGGGGTGCCACGCGGCCCCCGAGTCCGCGGGGGGAGCGCCCGCGTCCGGCCCGGCCGCCCGGGCGGTGCCGGCCGACTTTTCGATCGATCTCGTGGTGCGAGGCGGGTCGCGAAGCGGCCCCATCGCCCCCGCACACCTGCGGGGCGCCCACTACGTTCTGTTTGCCGACGGCTCGTTCCACCACGGCGTCGCGGCGACCCCGAGCCGGTTGCCGCCCCGGACCCGGCATCTCAGCCGCGAACAGGTGGCCCGTCTGTACGCGGAGCTGGCGGACGCGGGGCTGGCCGACGTCGACGCGGGTGACCCGCCCGTCAACGCCACGCTGACGCCGCCGCCGCCCGACGACGCGTTGCAGTTTCTGCTGACCTGCACCGGGTGGGAGCAGCGGTGGATGTTCGATCGGACGATGCCCGTTGCGGCGGCGGGGGACGAACCGATCGCGACGATCGCGCGTCATCTCGCTGCCCTGGCGTGGGCGCCCGACACACCGCGTCCGACCCCGGCCATCATTCCCAGACGCTACGACCTGGGTCCCGATCCGTACGAGGTCTACCGGCGATGAACGCGGTGCGGTTCCTGACGCTGCTCGCCGCCGGTTTGCTCGCCGGTTGCCAGGGGACCGTCGGGCCGGCGGCGAACGAGATCGGACGCGGCACGACGCTGGAGCTGTTCGTCGCGCGGTCCGGCGGCTCGTTTGCGCGGTACCGCGTTCGTGAGGATGGGACGATGGCGTTCGCGGGAGGCCGCGACGCGATCGCCGGCGACGACTCCTGGTCCGGGCCGCTGGAGCCGGCGGAGCGGGAGCGTCTGGCGTCGCTGGTCGCGGGATGGGCGGGGCCCGCCGCGACCGCCGGCGCCGCGGAGGTGTATACGATCAGGTGGCGTGACGAGGCGGGGCACTGGCGTCGCGAACGCGCGGCCGACGGCGACCCGGTCGTGTCCAGCCTGGACGAAGTGCTCGCGCACGCCGCGCGGCGTCGTCACGCGTCGATCCTCGATCAGCTGCCGAAGCCCAGCCGGGAAACCTCGCCATGACACGCCCGCCTTCACCGGTCACTCGTCACGCCCTCTCGCTCGTGGGGATGCTCGTCACGCTCGTCTGCATCCTGGTCCTCTCCGTCATCGGGATGAGCGCGCTGAACAAGGCGGTGACCGGCGAGGGCTCGGCCGTCGAGGGTACGGTGCATTCGATGCAGGATCAGGTGAGCTTCTATGCGCTCTACCAGTCGATGGCGGTCCACGCCGGTGACCACCGCGGCCGCTTCGTCACGCCGAGTCTCTACACGGAGGAGACCGCCGACGACACCACGGCCAACCTGTTCTCGCTCATGGTGATGCAGGATTACATTCAGCCCGCGCAGCTCGTCTCCGCCAACGAGTTCAGCGCGTACGTCGAGGAGTGCGAGACGTACGACCATCTCGGCTACGACCCCCGCGGGGGCGTCTACTGGGACCCGGCGTTCAAGGCCGACCTCGCGCGGCTGTCGCACGTGTCGTACGCGCACGTACCTCTGATCGGCGAGCGGTTCGAGAAACACTGGCTGACGCCCGGCTCCGGTCGTTTTCCGGTGCTGGGCAACCGCGGGCCGAAGGATGGCGTCGACGATCCGGACTCGTGGACCTACGGTCGCAACGGCGTGTGGGGCGGTCAGGTCGTCTACGGCGACGGCCACATCGACTTCACCGACACGTTCACGCCGCCGGCGGTCTTCTTCGAGGTCGGCGGCGAGCGGTACGCGGACAACCTCTTCGCGGTGGAAGACGGCCCGCTCGGCCGCGACGCGATTCTCGCGTTCACGAAGGCGATGTCGCGGAACGGAGCCGAGCTTCAGTTCGACTGAGGCGCCGGCGCGGGATCACGCCGGCGGGGCGGGGGCGGTGTGCCACGCAGGTTGTACTTGACGATGCACCAGATCGCCCGCACGCCGTCCTTCCAGCCGATCTTCTTGCCCTCGGCGAACGAGCGGCCGTGGTAGGAGATGCTGATCTCCCAGATGCGGTGACCCTGCTTCGCGAGCTTGGCGGTCACCTCCGGCTCGAAGCCGAAGCGGTTCTCCTCGATCTCGATCCCCTGGATGATCTCCCGGCGGAAGAGCTTGTAGCAGGTCTCCATGTCCGTGAGAAAGAGGTTCGTGAAGAGGTTGGAGAGGTATGTCAGCACCTTGTTGCCGAGGTAGTGACGGAAGCGGATCACCGCGTGCGACTCGCCGCCGGCGAACCGCGAGCCGTACACGACGTCGGCCTTGTTCTCGAGGATCGGCTGCATGAGCCGCGGGTACTCTTGCGGGTCGTACTCCAGGTCGGCGTCCTGCACGATCACCAGGTCGCCGCGGGCGGCGGCAAAGCCCGTGCGCAACGCGGCGCCCTTGCCGCTGTTCTTCTCGTGTTTCAGCAGACGCACGTTGTCGGCGGCGGCCGCGATGGCCTCGAGTCGTGCGAGCGAACCGTCGGTCGAGCAGTCGTCGACGAGCACGATCTCCTTCTCGACGTCCACCGCCTGCACCGCGGCGACGATCTGATCGATCGTCGATGCTTCGTTGTAGACGGGAATGACCACGGTCAGCAGCATGACGCCGGAGATCTCCTCGAGGGGTCAGTGGGCTGGGTCGGATTCGAACCGACGTCAAACCGATTATGAGTCGGTGGCTCTGGACCGCTAAGCTACCAGCCCCGGTGAGGGGATGGTAGACGGGGCGTGGCGGGGGCGAAAGGCCATGACACCATCGACACCATCGACACCATCGACACCATCGACACGAGCGTCGCGGCGCGGACGAGTCACGGCCGGCGTGGGTCGCGCTGCGCGACCGCGGTGCGACACGCCGGACCATGGTCCGAATCGGGCACGCCGCGGGACGTCGCGTCGACCGGCGTCTCGGGGCGGGGGGGCGGCCGCGGCACCGCGTGCGACACCGGGGCATCGATCGAGTCGGGCAGAATGAAGCTCACACTCCCGGCGAGCGCCAGCAACGCATACGTCGCGATCGTCGTGCCGACGTTCGGCCGGAGCGAGCGCCGCGGCGTCTCGCCGCGTTCGTCGGGTCGTTCGGTAGGTGGAGTCAACGGTGCAGTCATGCGTCTCAGTCGTACTGGTTGCTGATCGTCGGAGTGCCCGCCTGGGACAGCGCGATGTTGGTCTCCAGCCGCAGTCGGGCGTCCGGGGCGTGGCGGTGCGCGACGAAGAGCCTGAGCCAGTATGTCGCGCCGTCGGTCAGGCACAGGCGGTCGACGTCCAGCCGCTGATCCGCGACGCCGTGGACGCCCCCCAGGTCGAGCCCGAGTTGGTCGTCGATGAACACCCACGCATCGCCGTCGCCGGCGTAGCGGATGAACTGGCTCGCCGACTGGTCGTACACGAACTTGGCCGCGAGTGCGAAGGTGAAGTGGTGGTTGTGGACGCCGCCCTCGTTGCCGAACAGACGATCGTCGATCGGGAAAAATCCGCCGAGCGGATCGAACCGCGGGTCCGTCCGGTCGTCGAACACGTAGACGCCGGCGTCATTGCGCACGAGCTCGATCGGCACCGTCGTCGACATGTTGACCCCGAGGGCATCACCGAACCACTGGCGGAACGTGTGCGATCCGGCGATGCTGCCGGCATCGGGCGTCGGGTCGAGGATCGCCAGCGTGTCCATTCCGGGCAGCGGCACGATCTCGTCGTCGACGGTCAGGTCGTCGGTCGTGCGGGCCAGCGTGACGATGACGACGAGATCCTGGAAGTCCGCCGCGTCCGAGCCGAGATCGGTCACGCCGACTTCGAAGAGGAAGATCACCTGGTTGGGTTCGAGACGGATGGTGTTCGTCGCGTCGTCGATGTGGTCCTGCACGAACTCCGCTGCGGCCGCTTGATCCTCGAACGGCTCGATGCTCGGGACCTCGTCGCCGTGACGCAGGACGAGCACGTAGGGTGATGCGCCGGCGGAAACCTGCGTGAGGTGCGGGCTGCCGTCGGGATACCAGCTCGCCCCCGCGATCGAGATTCGGGTGCCGGCCGGATAGATGTCGGGCACGACGTGGTGACGCGGGTTGCCGTCGTCGTTGACGTCACCGCCGGCCGGATCGCCGAAGGAGCCAAAGGGCTCGAGAATGTCGTCGCCCACGGTTGCCTGCAACGTGACCGGCATGTCTTCGCCCGAGGAGGTGATCGCCGCGCCCAGGACGCTGAACCGCGCCGCGAAGGGGACGCCCGGGATCACGTAGCCGTCGATGATCTCGAAGTCGGTGACGGCGCACGGCGTGTCGCGGTTGGCGAGCTGCGGCGCGATGCCCCGACCGAGCTGGTCCCGCGCCGGCTCCAGGACCCGGTGGCCGGGTCCCGCGTAGACGGGCCGGCGGCTGGAGAGCGTCTCGCCGGCCAGACCGTTGTACACGCCGAGACCGCCGGCCGGCGTCGCTTCGAAGTCCGGGTGGGTGGCATGGAAGTCACGGGCAACGCCGCGCAGCCGCAGCTCGTCCGGGGGGTCCACTGTCGCGGCGGTCGACTGCGGGCGGCTGCCGGGGACGAAGATGGCGATCGCGAGACCGATGCCGAGGATCGAGGCCGTCACGAGGAGGACCAGCTTCTGACCTTGCTGCATGATTCGAGTCACCTCCTGCCCGGCACCGCCGCGCTGCATGACAGTTCGACCCTGTGTCAGCAGCGCTTGACGCGCATCCGACCCTCGGGCCGGGACAACCGACGCCCGATCCCATCACGCAAGACACGCCGGCTGGGTCATCGTCCGGTAAGTCCGCGTCGATTCTGCGCGACGCCGAGCGGGGGCGAAGCGGCCGGCGACGCATGCGTCCGCATTTGCCACCTGCACTGATGTGCCGGCATTCCCGTGTCGATAATCCCAGCCTCTGGCAGTGCGTTGGTTCGACCGTCCGCGGTCGGCGGGAAGCTCGGCCGGGCTTCTCGGACAACGCGTGCAAACGGCGAGCGCGTCGTTCGTGCATGCGTTCGCGGACGACAGGGAGATTCGGTCGCGTGTCGAAAGATCAGTCCCAAGGAGCGGTTCTGAACCTGCGCGTCCTCGACCAGCACGTGGTCGAGGAGGTCTCGGGTCAGTTGCAAGGTCTGATCGAACGCGCGCACGACAGCCGCGCCACCCTCGACGCGTTGCTGCAGGAGACCGTCGGCAACACATCCGAGACCCGCGAGCGGAGCGGCGAGCTGGCCCAACGGCTCCAACTCGGGGCGCGACTGCTGGAAGCGATCGAGCACGAGATCAGCCTGGCCGAGCCCTTGGTGTCGGAGCTGCACGGGCAGACGGCCGACGCCCGGACGATCGCCGGCGAGCTGGACACGCGGCTCACCCGATTCGACGAAGAGCTGCGGAAGGGGACCGACGCGATCGCCACCGAGCGGTACGCGGCGGAGCACTCCTTCGAGAAGCTCGACGGCAAGGCCGAGCTGCTGCACGCCAAGCTCACCTCCGGGCTCGAGGAGCTGGATCGCAAGCTCACCCGAATCACCGCCGCCCGGGTGGCGGTCGAGGAAACCCAGGCCCGGCTCGAGGAGCGTCTGGACACGCGGAGCGTGACCCTCGAGACGGCGGCGGAGAACGCGGCGGCCTCCCAGGAGAAGCTCGACACCGACCGCGCCGAGTTCGAGGAGCGTCTGGAGACGGCGCTCGCCATCCTCCGCGCCCAACAGCGGGCGACGGGCGAAGCACGGCTGGAGCTGAACGACGCGATCGCCGCGGTCCGCGAGGACATCGCCCGGGCGGCGACCGACCTCGAGACGCACCGAACGGCGGTCGAAGACGCGGCGGCCACGGTGACGGGCGAGGCCACCTCGCTCCGCGGCACCATCGACGATGCCGAACGGACCCTGCGGCAGCGGGAGACCGCCGCCAAGGAAGCAGCCGCTCGCGCCGAAGAGCGAATCGAGAAGCTGCAAGCGGACTTCAGCGCGGCTGTTGCCTACCTGGAGACCCGCAAACGCGAGATCAACGACTCGTCGGCCCAGCTCGCGCAGCGTATGGAAGCGTTCGAGCAGCGGGCGGGCGAGCTCGGCAACGCGCTCGCCGAAGATCGGGCGCAGCAGGTCGAAGAGCGGCTGGCGCTCGAGGAACGCACGCAGCAGCTCGAACGCACCTTCGAGACCATGCTCGGCCGCTTCGAGCAGACGCTCAACGAGCGTCACCGATCGCTGATGGACCGCATCGATCCCGCCCTCGACGCGTTCGACGATCAGAAACGGGATCTCACCAGCCTGTCGGCGCGGGTGGCGACCGAGTTCGCCGAGTGCCGGAAGCAGGCGCAGGCCGCCGCGGATCAGATCGACCGCCGGGTCGCGCCGTTGGCCGAGGATCTTCAGTCCAAGCGAGAGGCACTCGAGACGCTGCAGTCATCGCTCACGCAGGAGATGGCGGAGGGCCGCGCGGATATCTCCGAGGCGATCGAGGACGTCAATGCCCGCAAGGCGGACATCGACGCGGCCACGCGACGCCTCGAAGAGGGCGTGGCCAACCTGCATGTCTTCAAGGAGTCCGTGACCGACGCCGCCGGCGAACTGCACGATTCGATGGCGGAGCTTCGCGAGGAGTTGGCCGCTGCCGCCGTCGACCTGCGTCAGCAGAAGCAGGCGAGCGACGCCGCGATGGCCGCGATGGACGTGCACGCCAGCGACACCCACGCACGGCTCGACTCGGCCGTCGATCGGGCGGCCGCGGTGGAGCAGGAGCTGCTGGCCACGCTGGACGATTTCGAGCGTCGATCGACCGAGATGTCGGCGAACGTCACCGCGCGGCTCGAACCGGTGCTCGAGGACCTGGCCTCCCGCCACGCGTCGATGGAAGAGCTGCACACCGAGCTGGCCAGCCAGCGGGAGCAGGCCGCCAAGGCTCGCGCCGACCTCGACGCCGCCATCGAGATCCACGACCAGGAGATCGAGAACGCGATGGCCCGCACCGAGCGGCAGATCGCCGATGCGGTCGCGTCCCAGGACCGCCAGATCGAGACGGCGATCACCCGTTCGGAGGAACAGATCACCGAGTCGCTCACCGCGCAGGATCGCCGGATCGAAACCGCGATCACGCGAACGGAAGAGCAGCTCACCGAGGCGATCACCGCGCAGGATCACCGGATCGAAACCGCGATCACGCAGACGGAAGAGCAGCTCACCGAGTCGCTCACCGCGCAGGATCACCGGATCGAAACCGCGATCACGCAGACGGAAGAGCAGATCACCGAGTCGCTCACCACGCAGGATCGCCGGATCGAAACCGCGATCACGCAGTCGGAGAAGCAGATTGCGGAGACGCTGGCCGCCCAGGACCGGCAGATCGAGCAGGCGCTCTCGGACATCGGCGACCGCCGCGAGGAGATGGACCAGGCGAGCGAACGGCTCGAGCTGCGGGTGTCCGCTTTCAACGTGCGGCTCGACCGCGCGGTCGAGGAGCTTCAGCACCACCGCGAGGAGATGATCCTCGCCTCCCAGGGGCTCGACGATCGGTCGGCGGAGTTCCACCGCGAGCTCGACGGCGCCGTCGCCGCGCTCGAAATGCGGATCGAGTCCTCCAATCAGGAGACCCGCGAGCGGATCGAATCGTCGGTGGCCGACCTGCTGCTGCTGCGAAGCTCGTTCGACGATGCGACCGCGGCGGCCCAGTCGCGTATGGCCGACCTCGACCGGCGTCTGTCGGAGACGGGGGTCGCCCTCGACCAGCAACGCGCCGCGACCGACGCGTCGGCGGAACACAGCCGCGACCTCCTGAACCGCGTGGAGCCCGTTCTCGTCGACCTCGAGGAACGTCGGGTGATCATCGGCGAGCTCGAGGCGGACGTGCGTCGCCGGTTCGAGGAATCGATGGCGGAGCTGCGATCGTCGCTCGCGGCGATCGAAGAGCGGGTCGAGCCCATTGCCGACGCGATCGAAGAGCGGTCGGAGCGCACGGACGCGCTCAGCCGCCGCGTCGATGCGGCCGTCGTCGAGATCACCGCAAACAAGGACGAGCTTGCCGCCGCCACGGGACACATCGACACCCGCGTGGCGGAGTTCCACGAGGCGATCGAGGGCGCGAACACGCACCTCACGCAGCGTCGGGCCGAGATGGAGCAGGCCAACGCGGCACTCGACGCCCGGCTCACCGCCTTCGACGCGCAGCTCGACCAGGCCATCACCGAATTGGAGACGCGGATCGACGGTGTCAGCACCGACGCCCGCGATCAGATCGACATCGCCGTCGCCGACTTGCGTGCGTTCAAGCAGTCCGTCGCCGTCACCGCGACCGGTCTCAGCGCTCAGGTCACCGAGCTGAACACACAGCTCGCCGACGCCGGCCACGAGCTCAGCGTCCACAAGCAGCTCGCCGAGCAGGCGATGGTCGAATTCCAGGGCCGTGCCGCCGCCGCCGAAGCGCGGATGGACGACGCCGCGGGTCACAACGAAGCACTCACCGCATCCTGGCAGGCCGCCGTCGAGCGTTTCGACAACGACCTCGCCGAGCAGCAGCGGGCGTTCGTGGCTCGCATCGAGCCCCTCATGCGGGAGCTGGAGCTGCGGAGCCGGGCGATCGGCGAGCTCTCCTCCGAGCTGGACCGCCGGTTCTCCGAGACGGGCGAGCAGCTCGACACGCTCGCCGGGTCGCTGGAACGACGCATCGAGCCCGCCATCGAGCGTCTGGAAGAGCAGCAGGCCACGGTCGAGGCGACGATCGCCCGAGCCGATCGGCAGCTCGGGGCGTTCCGCGGCGAGATCGACGAGGCGCTCACCGACATCGCCGCCCGCAAGGAAGCGCTCGCCGCGGCCGATCAGCGGCTCAACGAACGCAACCGCGAGTACGAGGAGCGGCTCGCGGAGGCCGAGGGTCAGCTGCGGGCGGAGATCGACCGCGTCGGCGAGGATCGCCGGGTCGAGATCGCATCGGCCATCGCCGACTTGCAGTCGGTCCGCGAGGACACCAACACCGCGACGAAGCGGATCCACGAGAACATCGAGACGCTGCGCACCGAGATCGACCAGGCGGGCGTGGCGTTGCGAGAGCAGCAGGATCACGCCGACTCCGCCGTCCTCGAGTTCCAGCAGCAGGCGGCGATCCTCGAATCCCGGATGGCCGACGCGGCCGAGCGGATGGAAGGCCACGAGCGTGACCTGGGCCAGAAGAACGCCGCGTTTACCGAGCGTTTCGAGACCACGCAGGCCGACCTGCTCGGGCGGATCAACCCGCTGTTCGAATCGATCGACGAGCGGCAGCAGGCCATCGAGTCGCTGCGCAGCGATGTCGAGCTGCGGTTCGGCAGCGCCTCTCAGCGGATCGAAGCCGCGTTGATCGAGCTCGAAGCGCGGATCGCCCCGATGGTGGGTGGTCTCGACGAGCGGTCGCGGGCTCTCGACATCCTGGGCGCCGAGGTCGAGACGCGTTTCCAGCAGACGAGCGATCGCGTCGCGTCGAGCCAGGCCGAGGTCGAATCCCACATCGAGACCGTGCGGGCCGAGATCGAGTCACGCTCGCAGCGGCTGGCGGCGGAGCTGGACGAAGCGACCGCGTCGATCGAGTCGCGGCTGGCCCCGATCGCGGATCGGGTGGAGACCCGCTTCGAGGCAACGCAGGCGGAGCTGCAACGGCTCGTCAAGGACTTGGAAGCACGGGTCGAGCCGGTCGTGGCGTCGATGGAGCAGCGTCGCGCCGAGATCGAATCGCTGCAACGCAGCGTCGAGACGAAGTGCGTCGAGGCCGGTCACGAGGTCAACCGCTCCGCCGACGAGCTTGCCGCCCGCGTCGAGCCCATGCTCGCGGAGCTGGCCGCCGGCACCGCCCGGCTGGACATGCTGCACGCGACGGTCGAGGCCGGCGCAACCGAACATCGTCGCGAGCTCGCCGAGGCGGTCGCGGCGCTCGAGGCACGCTTCACGCCGGTGGTCAGGGAGATCGACGAGCACCTCGAGCAGGCGGCGACGCACCGGCAGGCGGTCGAGACGCAGATCGCGGCCAACCAGAACGCGGTCGACCAGGCGTGCACCGAGTTCGAGTCGCGGCGGAACGACGTCCTGGCCCTGGGCGAGCAGCTCAAGGAACGCGTCAGCATCCTCGACCATCACCTGGCCAGCACCGTGCAGGAGATGGAGAAGACGCTGCGCGAGACGACCGAGCCCGTGCGTGACGAGATTCAGAATGCGATGGACGACCTCCGCTCCGTGCGTGAGGACGCCGTCACGGCCGCGCAGCGGGTCGCCAAGCTGTCCGACTCCCTCGACGAGAAGCTCAGCCATGCCGTCTCCGAGCTGGAGCAGCAACGCGACTTCGCGGATGCCGCCGTCTTCGAGTTCCAGCAGCAATCCGATCGCAGCGCCGCACGGATGGCGGAGCTCGCCGAAGAAGCCCGTGCGATGGAAACCCGGTTCGCCCACGCGCTCGCCAACGAGCAGAGCAGCCTGGAGCGGATCGAACCCGCGATCGAACGCCTGCAGCGGTTCCAGACCGCGGCGGAGGAGTCGCTGGCGGCGCTCGAGACGCAGCTCGCCGACGACCGCACCGAGCAGGCGATGCGCGAGCGTATCGAGCCGGCCCTCACGCGGCTCGAGGAGTTCCGCGACGCCGCCGAGGCGTCGATGCGGCAGCTGGAAACGCGGCTCGACGACGACATCGAACGCTCGGTGCTCGCTCGTATCGAACCTGCCCTCGCGCGACTGGACGAGTTCCGGTCCGAGGCGGAGGCGGTCATCGCCCGCATCGAAGCCGCGGCATCCGAAGAGCGGGCCGAGCAGACCGCCCGCGCCCTGGTCACCCCCGCCCTCGAGCGGCTCGATGCGCTCCAGGTGGAGACCGAGGCGAACATCGCGAGCCTGCAGTCGCAGCTTGCCGACGACCGATCGTCGCTCACCGCACGAACCGAGGCCGTCGAGTCGCAGCAGGCGTCGATCCTCTCGCAGCTCGATGATCTCGGCGCGTTCCGCGGCGTGACCGAAACCGCGCTCGCGAGCATCACCGAACTTGCGAACCTGGGCGAGCGTCTGGCGGAGCAGGGCGCGATCACGCAACGCGTCGAACGCACGACGAAGACGCAGCTCATCGATTTCGAGCACCGCCTCCAGGCCGCCATCGAGATGGTGCGCACGACCCGCGTGGACGACCCCGACACGATCGCGATCGGGCAGGCCGAGCTGGAGACGCTCCGGGAGCACGCCGAGCGGGCCGTCGCGGGTGTGCAGGACGATCTCTCGACCCTGCGCGCCGAGCTGGCCGGGCTCGTGACGTCCGTCGCCGATCAGGAATCGGCCGCCCAGGCCGCGGCGCGGTCGGCGGCGGACGAGCTGGCGACGCACCGTGCGGCGATCGAGGAGCGCATCGCCACCGCCGAGTCGACGCTCCAGTCGCAGCTCGAGTCGGGGCTGGAGTCGGGGTTGGCCGAGCTGCGTCCTCGCATCACCGCGCTCGACGCGGCCCTCGAGGAGGTGCGGGCCCTCGCCGAGCGGCCGGTCGTCGAGACCAACGACGTGAACGCGTCGGCCGAGCTGATGAACGAGCTGGAGACGCGTCTGTCCGAGGTGGATGTGCGTATGACCGAGCTGGCCGAGGGGCTGAGCGAACGGGTCGCCGCGTTGGCATCCACTTCCGGCAACGAGGCGGAGACGCTCACGACGATCACCGTGCAGCTCAATCAGTTCCAGGCCGGGCTGGAGAGCACCCGCGAGGAGCTCGCCACCTGTCACGCCAGCACGACCGAGATGCAGGGCAAGATCGAAGAGCAGCTTCCGGTGCTCCAGCAGCGTCTGGAGGCACTCGCCGGTGATCTCGAGGGTCAGATCGACGAAGTCAGCCGCATGAGCATCGAGCGGCTCGAGTCGGCGCTCGGCCAGATTGCCGACGCGGCGTCCGACGGCGCGCCGACCGCTCCGGAGGTGACCGCCCGCATGGCCGAGGTCGAGTCGCGGCTCGGATCCGCCGTGGGCGAGCTGGACACGCGGCTGCAGAGCGTGCTTGCGACGGTCGAGTCGCAGAAGGCCGACGCCGAGGCGGCGGTCGAGCGGCTCGCCGCCCAGTGCGAGAACATCGAAACGCAGGTGCAGGGCGCGCTCGCCGGGCTCGAGGATCGGCTGGCGAAGGCCGCCGCGGCCCCGCCCACGGTCGTCGTCTCCGCCCCGGCGCCGCCCCCGCCGACTCCGGCTCCGGCGCCAACCCCGCCCGCCCCGACGTCAACGCCGGTCACGATGCCCGAGTCGGTCGAGGGACGTCACGTGCAGGCGTTCGTCGATGCCGTCAACAGCAACGACGTCGCGACGATCGAGAACTTCATCCACGAGCACTACGCACCGGCCGCGATCGAGGCGGTCGCGATGGATCAGCGGGTCGCCGTGTACCAGAAGCTGTTTGCTCTGTCGCAGGGCATCGACGTGCGGTACGCCAAGGAAACCGGGGCGGGTCAGCTGCTGATGCTGACGGCGTGCCGCGGCAACGGCGGCTGGCACAGCTACCAGTTCAGCTTCGACGATGACGAGGGGAAGGGGATCGTGTCGGTCGCGATCGATCCGATCACGCCGGAGCAGGCGTTGGGGATGATGGGGTGATGGTTGCCCGGGGCCTTGGGAACGGGAAGGGGACCCGGGGAACCGAAGAGTGGGGAATGGGAGCTGGAGCGGACACGCGTGCGGCGGAGGCACGACCTTCGCGTGGCCGTTCGCCCCTTTGATCGTGTCGCTGCTACGGGCAAGGACCCCACAAACCCAGGATCTGAAGCAGGTCGGTGAAGCCGACGTCCCCGCTGCCGTCGATGTCGGCCGGGCACTCGTCGCCGCCGCCCCCGGTTTGGAACTCGAACGCGCCCATGTCCACGGTCAGACCGAAGACGGCCACGCCGCGATCCGGCACGGAGCCGACGTCCACGCCCCGGTCATCTCCGGTGACGTCCTCGAAGGCCTCGGCGGCGATCGCCGTCGAATCGCCACGATCGATGCACTGGGACGCGGCGACGAGGCTGTAATCGTTCCCCGCGGGGTTCACGAAGCCCGGGGTGGCCTTGATGTTACCTTCGCCCGGATAGGGACTGGCGCCGGCCACGTCGATGTTGCTGAAGCTGACGATCGGCGCAATCTCGCCGACGCCGTCGAAAGAATCGGGCGTGTTGCTCCAGACGATGCAGTTGATGAGACGCGGCACGCCGAAGTCGTTGAAGAACGCACCGCCATCGTCGGCGCTGTTCTCGGTGATCGTGCAGTTCTTCAGGACCGGATTGCTCGTGTCGTTGAGAATCGCACCGCCCTTGCTGAAAGCCGTGCCCACGTTGTCGTAGATCAGGCAGTTCACGAGCGTCGGGTCGGCGACGAAGTTGAAGATGGCTGCGCCGTTGCGGGCGGTGTTGCCGGTGATGATCAAGTTGCGGAAGGTCGCGTCGCTGATCGAGTTGAGGATCGCCCCGCCGCTGCGGAGGCCACCGAGCAACGTGCCGATGCCGCCGGTGAGCGTGAAGCCGTCGAGCACGGTGTCGTCGGTCTCCGCGTCATCGCAGGTCACGACGCTGCCGGCGCCCTTGGCGTTGATGGTGGTCACCAACGCGCCGCCCGTGCTGCGAACCGTGATCGGCTTGCCGTCGAAGTCGATCATCTCTGGGTACGTGCCCGGGGAGACGACGACGACGTCGCCATCGTTGGCGGCGTCGATGGCCGCCTGAATCGTCGCGTGATCGGCCGGCACGAGGATGTCGGCGGCGAGCAGCGGCGTGGTCACGAAGAGCGCGGATGCCATCCCAAGGGCGCACGGGCGTGTCATGGCGATTCTCCTCTTCCTCTTGCGAGGGTCCCGGAACGGAACGGTATGAGCAATGGAGCCGAATATCGGGGCCGCGGCAAGTCAAAAGCGGCAAAAAGGACCGGTCGATCGGCGTCGCGCGTCCGATTATAACATTCTGGCCCATAACTACTTAGGAGTCAAGCCGGGCGGTCATTTCCCGTGCGCTTCCGGCGGAGCCCCCAGGACGTCGTACCGGATGACCGCGGCCCCCATCCCCATCCCGGTCGCCGAGGTGGCGGTGGCGGCCACGTCGACGCCGCCGTCCAGCGTGAGCCGCCGCACGATGACACCGGTGAGATCCGCCGCGACGCTCGTCTCCTCGGGGATGCCGTCGCCGTCCGCGTCGACGTCGCACCGCACGCTCGCGACGCCACGCACACGGGTCTTTCCGTGGTCGGTCTGGAGGTGTGCGAGCAGGAAGTGGTTGGGGACGCCGTAGGACGCGAGCGCGGTGTGATCCCAGACCGTCACGCAGTGGTCGGTGCCCGAGAACTTCACCTCGTTCATGTTCCAGATGTCGAACGTCGCTTTCGTGCGGACCGGGCCGGTGGTCTCCTGCCGCAGGTCGGCGGGGATCGGGTGCAGCACGAGGTCCGTTGCCGCGGAGACCGCCTTCGGACCGCTGAAGGCGATCGAGCCGGTGGCGCTGAAGTTGAAGAGAAGCTCCGCGGGCGGGGCGGCGTACTGGAGACCGTCGAGGTCGAGCTGCCCCGCGGCGCCGACGGGCTCGCCGTGCCCGATCGCCTCGTCCACCACCGGCGCCGTCAACACGCTGTACTCCCAGGCGGCCCCGCCCTCGTACCGCACGACCGTCGCGTTGCCCACGAGGTGGTTCCACCGGATCGGCGCGCCCTCGACGTCGATCGCCCACGCCACCGCGTAGCCCCGCAGCACCCGCTCCCCCGAACCATCGCCCGCGGGCCGGCCCGGCGGATCTCCCGGATCGAGGACCGGCATCGGCGACAGTCCGCCGGCGGCGGGTTGCCCGCTGAGCGTGGAGAAGTACGTCGGCTGGTTGCCCGTCAGCGTGAACGCGTTGTCCACCCAGTTCCAGCCGGGATGCGCCCGTTCGCCGGTGACCGGATCGGCCGCAAGCGGCGGATCGCCGTTGATCAGATACATCAGGACACGCACGTCGTTCGGGTGATCATTGGTGACGCTCAGGAAGGTGTCCTGCACCAGCCCGCCCGCCGCGTCCCAGCGGATCTCGATGGCCGAGAAGAACAGCACGCTCCCCTTGATGCCGGCCTTCGCCCGCCGGGGTGGCGCGGTCTCCGCGGCCACGCAGCCGGTCGAGCCGCAGTCGAGCCCCGGCCCCTGGTAGACCCCCCCGAGCGTCTCGCACCCCCGGCGGCTGGCAACCTCGCACGTTCCGTCCGGAAGGCAGCACGCGCCGGTCATCGGCATCGGATCGGTGTCGTCACCGGGTCCGAGCGCACCGACACCGTCGGCCATGACCGCGCCATGGCCGGCGAGCAGTGCCGCCAGCATGAACGTGCGCATCCTCGGTTCTCCCTCTCGTTGGGCTGCTTCAAGTAGGGCCCGGGGAGAGGGTGGGAGCAAGTGAGCGGGGGATCCGAGCTTCGGCGGTGGCTGCGCAGAGGGGACAGGCCGTACAGATGGCATGGGCTTTACAGGTGGAATTCCACTTCACGATTCCCCGGGTCCCCGCTCTCCGGGTCCAATTCCACTTCCCCTTCCCATTCCACTTCCCCCTCCCATTCCCATTCCCCTTCCAATTCCCATTCCCCTTCCAATTCCCATTCCCTTTCCCTTCCCATTCCAAATCCCATTCTCCCCCAACCGCGCGAACACGCCGGTGACCTCCGGACGCCCTGCGTGTCCACGGGCGGCGTCCTGCCGCCCTCGGCCTCAGTTGGTCGTTCGCTGAACGCTGAGTCGTCCGGCGTGCAACCGGCCCCCGCTCGATCCGCCGCATCCTGCGGCGAAGCACATACCTGCTTGGACGCCCAAATACACCGCCCGCATCCTGCGGGCTGGCGTCTGGATGGTTCAGCGTGGGTTCGGACTATTTTTCGCACCGCCTCCGGCGGGTGCAGGCTGCGCGGGGACCGGCGGCGTC
>JABDLI010000048.1 GCA_013003065.1 Phycisphaerales bacterium
CGTCCATCGCGCGCGAGCGGGAGTCATACCCCCTGCGCGACGGACGACGCACGGCACGGACGCTGCGCTGTCCGTGGCACCGTGTTCCCCTACGCCATGGCCGGGGTCTTGCGAATCGAGGCGCCGGTCTTCTTCCAATCCGCCAGGAACTTCTCGAGACCGGTGTCCGTCAGCGGGTGCTTGAGCACCTGCTGGATGACCTTGAACGGCACGGTTGCCACGTCCGCTCCGAGAAGCGCCGACTGCACCATGTGCTGCGGGTGGCGGATCGAGGCGGCGAGGATCTTGGTGTCGAAACCGTAGTTGTCGTAGATCTGACGGATCTGCTGGATCAGCTCCATTCCGTCGCCGCCGACGTCGTCGATGCGTCCGATGAACGGGCTGATCAGGAACGCGCCGGCCTTGGCGGCCATCATCGCCTGGAGCGGTTGGAAGCAGAGCGTCATGTTGACCCGCACGCCGCGGTCGGACAGCGTCTTGCATGCCTTCACGCCCTCTTCGATGCAGGGCAGCTTGATGACGATGTTCTCGGCGATCGGGATGAGCTCGTCCGCCTCGGCGATCATGCCGTCGTGCTCGGTCGAGACGACCTCGGCGCTGACCGGGCCGGCGACGACGGCGCAGATCTCCTCCAGGCGGGTGCGGAAATCCACGCCTTCCTTGGCGACGAGGCTCGGGTTCGTGGTGACTCCGTCGAGCACGCCCAGGGCCGCGGCCTGGCGAATCTCGTCGATGTTGGCGGTGTCGATGTAGAGCTCCATGGAGGAGATCCTACCCCGAAACGAGCAGCACGATCATCAGAATGTTGATGAGCAGGCTCAACGCCAGAACCGCCAGGAGGGCCATGACCAGCGGGCTCGTGAACACGCTCGGCGGTTCGCCCGAGTCGACGGTCCGCGGGCTGGACTCGACGACGTCGGTCAGCACCTCGGTCACCGCGACGTGGTCGAGTCCGCGGTGGGCGAAGTGCGGCGGCTGGCCGGATGACACGAGATCGAGATCTTCGAGCAGGTCGGTCGCGTCGTGGTAACGCTCCGAGGCTTTCTTGGCCATCATCATCTCGATGACCTGCGCGCACCCCGCGCTGATCGAGGGGTTGACGTGATCGGGCGGCTCCAGCGGCGATTTCAGGTGCCGGTGCATGACCTCCGACGGATTCTTGCCCTCGAAGGGAACGCGTCCCGTGACCATGTGATAGAAGGTCGCGCCGAGTCCGTAGATGTCCGCGGGCGGTCCGATGTTCAGCTCGCCCCGGATCTGCTCGGGGCTGATGTAGTACGGCGTTCCGTACGCGCGACCGGCTTCCGCTCGCGCCGCCTCCTCGTCGGTGATCGCCCGGGCCAGACCGAGGTCGGCGAGCTTCACCACGCCCTTCTCGGTGACCATGATGTTCTTCGGCTTCATGTCGCGGTGGACGAAGCCGCGACCGTGCGCGTGCTCGAGCGCCTTGGCCACTTGCTTGACGATGTCGATCGCCTGCCGCTCGGGCATCCGCTTGTGCTTCTGGATGAGCTGGTGAATGGTGGGCCCGTTCACGAACTCCATCACGAAGTAGTGGTGCTCGCCGGCGCGACCGACGTCGTAGGCCCCGACGATGTTCGGGTGGTTGAGCTGGGCGGCGGAGCGTCCTTCCTTGTAGAACCGCTCGATGAACTTCGCGTTGTCGGAGAACTTCTTGGGCAGGATCTTGATCGCCACCAGCCGATCGAGGCTGAGCTGACGGGCGAGGAAGACGGTTGCCATCGCCCCGGAGCCGAGCTTCCGCTTAATCCGGAATCCGGGAATGTGCTGGCCGGATTTCTTCGCTTCGAAATCCTGCCGGAGGCGGTCGAGCTGATGCTGGGTCGCGAAGTCCCTGTCGACCAGCATGTCCATCAGCGTGCGCGGATCCTCCTCGCGGTCACCCGACTCGAGCATCGCGTTGCACAGGTCGACCTCTTCCTTGGTGACGAGCCCCGCCGCCACGACGACCTTGCCGAGGAGCGTCTCGAATCCGCCCGTCGTGCCTCCGCCCTCGGAGTCGCCCGGCGAGGCACCGCTCGCGTCAGCGCGATCGGCGGAATCAGCGGAGTCCGCGGGCGTCTCCGCCCCGACCGGCAGCGTCGATCCGTGCGAGGAGTCCGACAGCTGGAGGATCGGCTCATCCTCATTGGCGGGGGGATCGGTGGGTTTGGGCCGGTCGGGCACGATCGATCACCTGAGCAGGTTGGACCGCGGTGGCGCGTGGTCAACTATGGCGGGAGCGGGCCAGCCTTGTCAACACCGGCGATGCGGAGTCACGCGACCCATCGATGTTCGTTTGCGATCCCCGCTGATCCCGACCCCCGCCGCTGCCACTCGAGACGACGGTCAGCGTGGCCGGGGCGCAAGCACACCGGATGGCCCACCCCTCTCTTTTCGATACGCACCCGTCCAATCGACGGTTTCTTTCATCGCGAAGATCGCCGGATGCCGGCCGCACGCGAGTCCAGGGAAGAACGACGGCATCGTCGCCACGCCCTAAGATGAGACGGAGACGACCTGCCTTTCCTCCTTTGCCCGCCTTGGGCCGCTTCCCGACTTCTTCCGACGAGAACTCACCAGGGGCCCATCAGGGGCTGATCAGGGGCTGATCAGGGGCCGATCAGGGGGTGATACCGCCTGATCCGGTTTGCCTCGCCCCCTTCCACCCGTGCCGACTCCGAATGCTCCACCCCGACGCGTGCTGATCGTTCGACCCAGCGCGTTGGGGGACGTGTGCCGGACCGTGCCCGTGCTGGCGTCGCTCCGGGCGGCGTTGCCCGAGGCGGTCATCGATTGGGTGGTGCGTGATCGGTACCAGGCGGCCATCGCCGCTCATCCTGCGCTCGACGAGGCGATCCCGTTTCCCCGCGACCGCTTCGCCCGGTGGTGGAGTCCGAGCGTCGCACGCGAGTTGAAACGCTGGGCCGGGGCGTTGCGGCGACGCAAGTACGACGTGGTCCTGGATTGTCAGGGGCTCGGACGCAGCGGGCTCATCACCCGCGCGACCGGCGCGCCGCGTCGCATCGGCCCCGCCGTCGCCCGCGAGCTGGCATGGGTCGCCTACACCGACCGCTGCCCGATCGCGCCGGACACCCACACCGTCGATGCCATGCTCGCATTGCTCGCTCCGCTCGACATCGAGCCCCGACGCGACGCGCGGCTGTACCTGGTCGAGGCCGACGAAGACTGGTGGACGAACGAGCGTCGCGACCGGGGTTTCGCGGGCGTCCGCTACGCCGTCCTGGCGCCGACCGCGCGGTGGCAAAGCAAGCAGTGGCCCATCGAGCGCTGGCGGACGCTCGCCGCTCATCTGCTCGACGGTCGGTTCGACCGACTCGTCCTGATCGGTGCGCCCGGCGAGTCGGATCAGGTGCGGCCCCTGGCCGGTGACGAGCGGATCGTCGATCTCGTCGGCGGCACGACCGTCGGCCAGAGCATGGCGGTCATCGCGGGAGCGACGCTGGTCGTCGCGACCGACTCGGCCCCTCTGCACATTGCCGTCGGATTCGATCGTCCGTGCGTCGGTCTCTACGGTCCGACGGACCCGGCTCGCGTCGGGCCGTTCGATCGCCCCGACGCCGCCATTCGCCGCGTCGATCCCGGCGGGGCCGGACGCTACCGCGCGCGTCGGCTCGACGACGCGGCGATGCGTCGCATCAGCGTCGACGATGTCATCGAGCGGATCGAAGCCGTCAGCGGTGCGGTCGTCGATGGAGTCGTCTTGTGAACACGCTCAACGCCCCGCCCCTCGAAACGCCGCTTTGGCTCGCCAGCCGCTCCCCCCGCCGACGCGCGCTGCTCGAGTCGGCGGGCGTGCCGCTGCGGGTGTGCCCCGCCGGCATCGACGACGCCGATCTCGCGGTCGCCCCGGTGCCGCCCCGGCAGTGGGTGATGGCGCTCGCGTACCTGAAGGCGCGGTGGGTGGCCGATGCGCTCCGCGCGCGAACCCCGCCGGCGGCGGGCACGGTGCTTGGCGCCGACACCGTCTGCGTGCACGACGGTCGCGTGCTCGGTCAACCCCGCGATGCGGCGCACGCGGGCGCGATGCTCCGCGTCTTGCGGGGGACGACCCACGAGACCATCACCGGCGTGTGCCTGCTCGACTCGACCTGCGATGCCCGGTGGACGCTGGTGGATGCCGCCCAGGTTGCCATCGGCGCCATCGGCGACGCGGAGATCGACGCCTATGTCGCCAGCGACGCGTGGCGGGGCAAGGCCGGCGGGTACAACCTGCAGGATCGGCTCGACGCCGGGTGGCCGATCCGGTGCGACGGCGACCCGGCGACGGTGATGGGGCTGCCCATGCGGCGGCTCTCGTCGTGGCTCGAGCGGTGGCGGGGGTCCGCGGCATGATGTTCGCTGCCGTTCATGTTCATCCGGTGATCAGCGTGCCCGTCGCGATCGCGGCCGCGGTCACGCTCATGTGGTACTGGTGGCGGCTCGGTCGGCCCACGGTGCCGGCGCCGCGACGGCGTCTGCGTCGGGTGTCGCTCGTGCTGATGATCATCGCGTTGCCAACGCTCGTGCGGGGGCTGAGCTTCGTCGATCCCGCGATCCACAAGAAGGCGTACGTGCTTTCGTGGACGTTCGTCCTCGTGATGGTCGGGTTGATCTTCGTGACCGCCCTCCTCGATGCGTTCGTCAGCATGCACCTGCACCGGCGGGCGTACGAGCGAGAGCTGCACGACGCCGCGTCGACGCTCGCGCAGGCCTTGCGTGAGCAGGATGGCGCGGCCCGCGCTGGAGACAAGCCGGGATGACCGGTCCGCTGCCCGGGTGGCTTGCGCCGCTGACGAGACCCGCCGCCCGCCTGTACGCCCGGGCGGTCGACCGACGCAACCGGCGTTTCGACGCTCGGCGTGATGTCCATCGGGCGGCCGTTCCCGTCGTGTCGATCGGGAACATCACTGCCGGCGGTGTCGGCAAGACACCGTTCGTCGCGTGGCTGGCCGAGCGTCTGATCGACGATGGCCACCGACCCGTGATCGTGATGCGGGGATACGGCGCCCGCCGCGGGACGGGCAGCGACGAGGCGGCCGAGTTCGCGGGGCGGCTGCCGGCGGTCCCCGTGCTGGTCGATCCCGATCGCGTCGCGTCTCTGGCGCGGTTCCTGCCCGATCATCCGGAGATCGACGTGGCGCTCATGGACGACGGGTTCCAGCACCGCCGCCTTCACCGCGATGTCGATCTCGTCCTGATCGACGCGATGCGTCCCGGGCTGGGCGATCGGCTCCTGCCCGCCGGCCGGCTGCGGGAGCCGGCCGCAAACTTGCGTCGGGCGGATGCGGTCGTCGTGACCCGGGCCGACCGCGTCGATCGCGCGCTCGAAGCCGCCATCGCCGACGCCCACGGCGTCACGCCGCTGGCGTGGTGCGCGCACCGGTGGCGGGGGCTCGAGATCATCGACGCCGAGGGCGTGCGGCGGGAACCGGTCGCCTGGCTCGAGGGGCGGGCGGTCGTGACGCGTTTCGGCGTGGGCAAC
>JABDLI010000050.1 GCA_013003065.1 Phycisphaerales bacterium
ACGGCACGGACGCTTCGCTGTCCGTGGCACCGGGGAGTTACCCCTCGTCACCCGGCCGCCCCCCCGCGTCAAGCACATCCCCCAGATCAGCCCAGAATCCCGGGTAGCTCTTCTCGACGCACCGCGGATCCTCGATCGCGACGTGACCGCGGTGCAGCCCCAGGATGCCGAACGCCATCGCCATGCGGTGGTCGCGGTAGGTGCTGATCGTGACGGGGTGCCGGTGCCGCGTTCGCGGATCGATGATCAGCTCGTCGTCCGACGCCTCGACGCCACACCCGATCGCCCGCAGCTCGGCGGCGAGGGCGGTGATGCGGTCGGTCTCCTTCACCCGCAACGTGTGCAGCCCGCGGAGCCGGGTCGGCGTCCGCGTCGTTGCCGCCGCCGCGGCGAGCGCCAGCGCGCCGTCGGGCGCGACGGCGCAGTCGAGGTCGAAGCCGGTGAGCTCGTCGGCGCCCGTCATGGTCAATCCTTCGGCGGTGAACTGCATCCCCGCCCCGGCGGTCACGAGCCCATGTGCGACTGCCATGTCCGGCTGGATCGAGTCGGCCGGCAGGCCCCGCACCGTGATCGACGACGACCCGTTCATCGCCGCCGCCGCCAGCCAGTACGCCGCGCTGCTCGCGTCCGGCTCGATCGTGGCATCGAGCGCACGCGGCCCCCCCGCGTCGACCGCGTCCCGAACGCCGGCCGCCCGCTCGACCACGCACCCGGCCTGCCGCAGGGCGTCCAGCGTGAGCGTGACGTACGTCGGGCTCGTGACCGGTCCGGTGTAGCGAAGCTCGATGCCGCCCTCCAGGTGGGGGCCGATGAGGAGCAGCGCCGAGAGAAACTGGCTGGACCGGGTCATGCCGACGTCGACCGAGCCGCCGCGGAACGCGGCCGCGGGACGCACCTCGATCGGCAGACGTCCCTCTGCCTCGACGTAGACGATGTCGGCGCCGAGGCGGCGGAGCAGCTCGACGCCTTCCGCCACCGGCCGCTCGCGCATGCGTGCGCTGCCGTCGACGACGACCGGAGCCGCCGCCAGGCACGCGGCGGCGATCATGAAGCGGGTTGGCGTTCCGCCGTCACCCAGATCCACGCGTCCCCCGCGGGGAAACCGTCCCGAAACACCGGTGATCGTCACCTCGTCCCCCTGCCAGGCGACGCCCGCCCCGAGCGTCTGGAGCGACGCGAGAAGGCGGTCCGTGTCGTCCGCTCGCAACGGCGCCCGCAGCCGGCTGACGCCGGAGGCGAGCGCCGCCATCACGTACAGCCGATTGGTGATGCTCTTCGATCCCGGCGGAGTCACCGCGTGCGTGAACGGGCCGCGGAGGGCGGGGACCGGCAGGGGATCGTCGAGCGCCCCGAGCGGGCGTCGGAAGGCGTCGCCGGGACGCGGCTCCGGGACGGCGGAGGCGGAGTGATCGGCCGGACGTGTCGTCGTGCTATTCCTTGCGGAAGACCGCCACGACGTCCTCGACGGGCACGACGAACAGGCGATTGTCGCCCTCGAAATCGACGGGGATCCCACGCTTGGGGTTGAACAGCACCTTGTCGTACTGCTCGATGGGGTAGTCCGCGTCGTGGTCGACCTGGGCGCTGATGGCGACGATGCGGCCGGTGAGGGTTGGGATCTCGATCTTGTCGGGGAGGTGGATGCCGACCTTCGTGACTTTCTTGTCCTCGTCCTTGCGGATGAGCACGCGTTTCCCGAGCGGCTCGACCGTCTCGAGCACCGAGGGGGTTGGCTTGGACTTCGCCATGGGCCTGATCATACCCCCCGGGGTCTCTCGACGGGCGAGCCGGATGCGTCGAAGCCGCGGCGCCGAGTGCTATCATGGTGCGTCGCGGGGACGGGGCGGGCGAACGCGACCGCACCCCACCACCCCGACCCCGATCACGCCATCCTCTGTTCGCGGAGCGTCGCATGACCACTGCCAGCACGCCGTCTTCTTCAACGGACGCTCGAACGAAAGCGGATCCACTGGATCTGATCGACGTCGATCACGTGCGCTTCTTCGTCGGGAACGCCAAGCAGTCGGCGATGTTCTACGCCTACGCGTTCGGATTCCAGATCGCGCAGCTCTCCGACCTCACGACCGGCAGCCGCCAGCAGGCCAGCTACCTGCTGACCCAGGGGAACATCCGGATCCTGCTCACGACGGGATTGCATGCCGATCACCCGGCGCAGCGGGAGGTCGCCCGGTACGGCGACGGGGTCAAGGACATCGCGGTGACGGTCGACGACGCCACCGCTGCCTACGAGCAGGCGATCCGCAACGGCGCCGAGTCGGCGTACGAGCCGTGCGAGCAGAGCGACCCGAACGGCACCGTCGTGAGCGCGGGCATCAAGACCTACGGCCGGGTGGTCCACAGCTTCGTCAGCCGCACGGGCGACTACGACCTCAAGCGGATCAAGGACGGCGGCCTCTTCGCTCCGGGCTTCGCCAGGGTCGAGGGGCTCGCCATCAACGAGCAGAACCGCCGGGACCCCTGCGGCCTCCTCTACGTCGACCACTGCGTGGGCAACGTCGAGGAGGGCAAGATGAACCACTGGGTCAAGTGGTACGAGGACGTCCTCGGCTTCAAGATGTTCAAGCACTTCGACGACGCGGACATCTCGACCGAGTACTCGGCGCTGATGTCCAAGGTCATGGCCTCCGGCAACCACCTCATCAAGATGCCGATCAACGAGCCGGCCGAGGGGAAGAAGAAGAGCCAGATCCTCGAGTACCTCGAGTGGCACGACATGACGCCCGGCGTCCAGCATCTCGCCTTCCGCACCGATGACGAGCTGGCCTCGGTCACCGCCCTGCGGCAGCGTGGCGTCGATTTCCTGGCGATTCCCGACACCTACTACGACGAGGTGTGGCAACGCGTCGAGAAGCTCGGCTGGACGGTGCGCGAGGATCACGAGCGGGTCAAGCAGCTCGGCGTTCTCGTCGATGCGGACGACGAGGGGTACCTGCTCCAGCTCTTCACGAAGCCGTTGCAGGATCGCCCGACGCTCTTCTTCGAGATCATCTGCCGCCGGGGCTCCCAATCCTTCGGCAAGGGGAACTTCAAGGCGTTGTTCGAGGCCCTGGAGCTGGAGCAGGATCGACGCGGCAACCTGTAGCCCCCGCCGACGAGGGTCAGGCGAACGCGAGCGTCGCCGCCACCACCAGGAGCGCCGCTCCCGCGAGGCGGAACTTCGTCCCCGACGTCGCCGCGGTGGTCATTATGCGCGTCCCGAACGCCGGGAAGAGCAGGTAGACAGCGCCTTTCAAGACCGACAGCCACCCGATCACGGTGAGCAGCACGGGCAGTCCCGTCCACACGTTGTGAAAGACGGCGATGAAGAGCCCCCACGTGATCGCCAGCATCCCGTTCACGAACGAGCCGACGTCGCCCGCGCTCCCGATCCACCCGAAGAACCTCGCCCACACGACCGGCCGGACAACGTGCGAAAGACCGATGAAGAAAAGGCCGCCGATCGCGAAGTGGCGAACGGATTCCTCCACGGCTAGCTCGTCTTGCCCCGCGCCCGCACGAAGGTGACGACGGCGGCGACCACGAAGAGCACGCACAGGATCGCCATGATCGACTGCACGAGGGTCGCGCTGGGACGCTCGAGCGTCGCGCGATCCGAAAAATACGTCGGAAGCTGCATCAGACCGCGGGCCGTACCGAGCAGCCCGAGCACGGCCAGGGCGGCGGCGGCGTGCATGGCGTGCTTGCGCGCGGCGGGGCGCAAGCCGACCAGCCCCGCGACCCCGAACGCCACCCCGAAGAATGCCGGAATGAGCGCGGTCACGCTCCTGGTGTCGCCGCTGAGGACGAAGTAGGCGTAGAGACCGAGACCGATGAGCACGACGGCGAGGGCGAGGGTGAGTCGGGTCATGTCAGGATCATACCGCTCCCGCGACCGATCGCCGCGGGCCGCACCGTATACTGCCGACATGAGCGAGGTTCCCCCCTGGTTCTTCCGGCAGGCGGGCGTCATTCCGGTGCGGGCCCGGGGCGACGACATGGAGGTGGCGTTGATCACCTCCAGCGGCGGCAAACGCTGGGTCATCCCCAAGGGCGTGATCGACCCGGGGGAGTCGGCGCGGGAGACGGCCGCTCGCGAGACGTTGGAGGAAGCCGGCGTCAGCGGTCGACTCTCGCCGGAGCCCATCGGACGCTACTCCTACCGCAAGTGGGGCGGCACCTGCGAGGTCGACGTGTTCCTGCTCCTCGTCGACGACGAGCTGGCAACCTGGATGGAGTCGGGGATCCGCGAGCGTCGCTGGCTGAGCCCCGAGGCCGCCGCCCGCCTCGTCCGCGAGCCGGCGTTGAAGCAGCTCATCGCCGAGACGCGTCTCGACTCGGTGTGACCCCGGACGCGGTCGGTGGTCGGTCGGGCCGGGCCGCGGTCGGCCGGTCGGCGGCGGCTACAATTCACGACTGACCCGATCGACGTGGCCGAAAGGACCAGATTTCCCATGCCCTACTACTCCAAGCTCGGTCAGCTCCCGGACAAACGGCACGTGCAGTTTCGCCGACCCGATGGCGGGCTCTACTCCGAGGAGGTCTTCGGCACCGAGGGCTTCGTCGGCCCCACGTCGACGCTCTATCACATCCACCCGCCGACGCAGGTGACGGGGTGGAAGCCGCTTTACTCGACGAAGGTCGACTACGTCGAAACCGATGTGATGCGGATGCGGCATCTCAAGACGATGCCGCGTCGGGCGCAGGGCGATCCGGTGACCGGGCGGATCGTGCTGTTCGGCAACGCCGACTGCGAAATGGCGATCTGCGTTCCGAACGAGAAGATGGGGTACCACTACAAGAACGGCCAGGGCGACGAGTGCCTGTTCATCCACTACGGCTCCGGCACGGTGTACACGCAGTTCGGCACGCTGAAGTTCGGCAAGAAGGACTACATCATCATTCCCAAGGGCATCATCTACCGGATGGTGTTCGACGAGCCGGGCCCCGGCGAACCCAACCCGCGGTTCCTGGTGATCGAGACGACCAACGGTTCGCACATCGTGCCTCCGCCCCGCTACCTGTCCAAACGCACGAGCCAGTTTCTCGAGCACGCTCCCTACTGCGAACGTGATCTGCGTGGCCCCGAGCTGCCGCTCACCTACGACGAGCACGGCCGGCACGAGGTGCGGATCAAGGCCCGGGACTGCGTGCACAGCTACGACTACGAGTACCACCCGCTCGACGTCGTCGGGTGGGACGGGTGCTATTACCCCTACCTCTTCAACATCGACGACTTCAGCCCGATCGTCGGCAAGCACCACTTGCCGCCGCCGACGCACCAGACGTTCGAAGCGCACAACTTCGTGATCTGCTCGTTCTGCCCCCGCGCCCTCGACTTCCACCCCGAGGCCATCCCGGTTCCCTACAACCACTCGAACCTCGATTCCGACGAGGTGCTGTACTACGTCGAGGGCGACTACAAGGCGCGCAAGGGCATCGAGGTCGGTTCGATCACCGCGCACCCCCAGGGCATTCCGCACGGTCCCCATCCCGGCACGGTCGAGAAGTCGCTCGGAGCGACCTGGACGGACGAGCTGGCGGTGATGTGCGACACGTTCCGCCCGCTGCACCCGACCCGCGCTGCCATCGAGCTCGACGACGGCGAGTACCCCAAGAGCTGGCTGACCGGCTGGGATCGCCCCGCCGCGAGCGACATGCACCGCGCGAACGGTGAGGCCAAGCCCGTGAAGAAGACCGTCGCCGACACGAGTGGCTGACGCGGAGACGCCGGATGACGCGTCGCCACGCACGGTGGGTCGGGGGCATCGTCACGCTGCTCCTCGTCGGCGTCGTCGCCGGCTGGATCATCCGGGGCGTGGTTCGCAATCGCACCGCGACGCCGGCGCCCGTCGTCGACTACGGCGCCCGGATGGAGGCGCTTGCAGCGGCGGCCGGTTCCGGCGGCGCCGACGGCTGGCCCGCACTCACCCGGGCCCTCGAGCAGTTCGAGACGATCGAGACGGCCATGGCGTCGGACCAGCCGTCGACGCCGGGCTTCGGAAGTCCGCCGATCGGCCCGCGTCGGATCGCCCGGCGTCTTCTGGACTCGGGTCTCCCCGCCACGCTCGATGCCGTCGCGGCGGCGGACCATTTCGTCCGGCCCGCCGGCACCACGGCGTGGTCGCTCGCGAACACGGATTCGTCGAAGGCCGCGCGGTCGCTGTCGCGGGTGCTCACCGCGGCGATGAACGCGGCGCACGAGGCCGGCGACCGCGTCGCTCGGGACCGCGCCTTCGAATGGGCGCTCGCCGTCGCCCGGGCGCACGCGAACCAGCCCACGATCCACGACCGCCTCACCGCCGGCGCGGTGGCCGCCCACGCGCTCGAGACCCTGCGGAGCCAGGTTCATGCGAACGGGCTCGACGAGGACGCGGCGGACGTCCTCGACGCCGTGATGGATCGACAGCTCGCGTGGCCCGCGTACGCAACGGCGCTCGAGGGCGAGCGGCTGTCGGTTCACAACCTCATCCAGCTGATGTTCACCGACGACGGCCACGGCGACGGGCGATTCAGCCCCGATCGGGCCAGCGTCGCGTTCGGGGGCACCCCGCGTCAGAACCCGTTCGCCGGAATCGGCGGCGTCTTTCTCGCCAGCCGCGTCGAGACCACGGCGATCGTGGACACCTACATCGACCGGCTCATCGCGGACGCGGCGTGTCTCCCGCCGGCGCGCACGTTCGACAGCGACGACTTCCTGGATGACTACGGACGCCGCTACGTGCTCGTCCGCGCCATGCTGCCGGGAATGGCCCACGCGGTCCGGGTGGACGACAAGCACGCCTTGCAGGTCGCGGCAACCCGCGTCGTCCTCGCCATCGAGCGGTTCCGTTCTCGCCACGACGCGCTGCCCGGAACGCTGGACGACCTCGGGTCCGTGATGGGCGTCGTACCCGTCGACCCGCTGCACGGCGGCCCGCTCGTCTACCGGCGGGATCCGGCCCGCGTCGGGGGGTACGTGCTCTACTCGACCGGGTACGACGCCACCGACGACAGCGCGGACCTGCCGGCGGTGCGCACCGGCGGCGCGACCCACGACGGCAAGGACGTCCTGCTCACGCCGTAGCCGGCGTCACTCCGCCGGCATCACGATGCCCCGGCACTCGCCGAAGCCGATGCGGGCGCCCGCACCGGTGGCTGCGGCTCGCATGATCACCTCGTCCCCGTCCTGCAGGAACTTCCGCTCCGTGCCGTCGGGCAACGCGATCGGATGCTGGCCCCGCCACGTGCGTTCGAGCAGGCACCCCCGCGCGTCCTCCGTCGGTCCGGAGATCGTGCCGGACGCGAGGAGATCGCCGGGACGCAGGTTGCACCCCGTCGAGGTGTGGTGCGTCAGCATTTGCGTGATCGACCAGTACATGTCCTGGAAGTTGCCGGTGCTCACCCGCACCGGGTCGAGCCCCTTGTCCCGCATCGCGGCCGACGCGATCAGCACCTCCACCGTCACGTCGAAGCCGGCCGGCTCGGTCGGACGCAAATAGTCGAGCACCGGCGGGTCGTCCGCCCCGCGGGCGAGGCCGTCCACCCGGTACGGCTCGAGCGCCGCGAGCGTCACCACCCACGGGCTGATCGACGTGAGAAAGTTCTTCGCGTTGAAGGGACCCAGCGGCTGGTACTCCCACTTCTGAACGTCCCGCGCGGACCAGTCGTTCACGATCACCATCCCGAAGATGTGCGACCGCGCGGCCGCGAGCGGAATCCGCGTTCCGAGCGGGTTGCCCGGACCGACGAAGAACCCCATCTCCATCTCGTAGTCGAGCAGCCGGCACGGTCCGAACGCCGGTGTGTCGGCGTCGGCGGCGATCGTCTGCCCGAAGGGTCGGCGGACCGGCGTCGGGCTCGTGACGATCGAGCTCGCGCGGCCGTGGTAGCCGACGGGCAGGTGCTTGTAATTCGGCATCAGCGGGTTGTCGGGACGGAACATCGAGCCGACGTTGGTGGCGTGGTGGATCGAGCAGTAGAAGTCCGTGTAGTCGCCGATGACCGCGGGCAGGCACATCTCCGCGTCGCGTTGGGCGACGATGGCCTGCGTCCGCAGTGACGCGTTGTCGCGCAACGCCGGCTCGTCCGCGTCGAGCAGCGTGGCCACCGCCCGCCTCGTCGTGTTCCAGACCTCCGGCCCCTGCGTCATGAACGCGTTCAACGACTCGCCGCACAGGGCGCAACCGCCGGCCGGACCCGCGGCGTCGAGATGACGCTGCTCGACGAGCACGCGGACGTCCGCGATGGCGTCGCCGATCGCGACCCCGATGCGGGGCGGCTCATCGGACCCGCGTCGGCGGAAGACGCCGAACGGGAGATTCTGGATCGGAAAGTCGGACCCCGGATCGTTCGCCGACTCGACCCAGCTCCGGCGGTCGGGGGCGTGGGTCTCATCCAGCATCACGGCGTGCTTCTCCTCGACCGTCACGGCATGCTCCATCAACCAGGGATGATGGCCTGCTACAGCAGACCCAGTTCGCGTAGATCCGCCCGCGGCTCGTCGAACGAGCACGAGCCGAACGAGATCGCAAAGCTCAGGCGGGCGTCCTCGATCTCCTCGACGCTCAACCGGTGGTCTTCGAAGGCGAGTCCGTCGTCGTCGAAGGTGAACGCGTCGATGTCGGACGCTTCCAACACGGCCGTCATCGTGCTCGCATCCAGCTCGCGGTTGAGCGCGAGCGCCGCGGCGACGAAGACGTTCAGGAATCCGAACTCCATCGCCCCCGTCGTCTCGGAGCGGTGCCGCAACGGATGGTGCAGCCCCGCCGTCGCCTTGAACGCGACGTCGGCGGCCGCGCAGCAGGCGATGAACCGAGCCACGGTGTCGACGTCCGGGTACAGGTCGGCGGTGACGCCGCCGGTTCGAATCTTCGCTCCCGCCTCGCCGCCGACGATGGCCGCCAGCAGACCCCGCGGATCCGCGGCGCGGGGCAGCTCGAAGAACGGGAAGATCGAATCCGGCACGAGGTCGAGCGCCCGCTCGATGTCGTCGGATGCGCCCGAACGCAGCTCGATCGCGTCGACGACGGCGAGGCCGGCCTCGCCCGTCGCGTGCGTGACGTTGAACGCGTCGATCCGCGCGAGGTCCTCTTCCAGCCGCGGGTCCGCGGCGGGCACCGTGATCGCGGTGATGGGCCACGGCTCGGCGTCGTCGTCGCGGGGCAGCCGCGGCGTCGCCGCCTCGAACTCGTCGAACCGCGCGACCGGCAGCACCAGACGCTCGAGCATCCAATTCTCGTCGCCGGCGAGATACGCGGCGTAGTTGGCGACCGTCGTGGTCATGTCGAGACCTGCCGGCGGGAAGAGCCCGGCGTAGTCGATCAGGTTGCTCACGAGCGCGACCAGACCCTCGGGCATGGTGACCGCGTTGCCGCCCGACCCGCGCCCGCTCACTTCGCGCCCCCCTTCGCATGCTTGGCCCACGAATCGCGGAGCGTCACCGTGCGGTTGAAGACGAGGTGCTCGGGGCTGGCATCGACGGCGTCGAGGCAGAAGTAGCCCAGCCGCTCGAACTGGTAGGCGACACCCGCCCGGGCGTCGCCGAGCGCCGGCTCGACGCGGGCGTCCGAGATGACCTCGAGCGAGTCGGGGTTGATCGCGTCGCGGAAGTCGCGGCCGCCGCCGCCGGGGTTCTCTTCGGTGAAGAGCCGGTCGTAGAGCCGCACTTCCGCCGGCAGAGCCGCGTCGGCCGCGACCCAGTGCAGCGTGCCCTTCACCTTGCGTCCGTCCGGCGCCGAACCGCCGCGGGTGGCGGGGTCGTACGTACACCGCAGCTCGACGACCGCGCCCGCGTCGTTCTTGATGACCCGCTCGCACGTGATGAAGTACGCGTACCGCAGCCGCACCTCGCGCCCGGGGCCGAGACGAAAGAACTTGCGGGGCGGATCCTCCATGAAGTCGCCCTGCTCGATGTACAGCTCCCGCCCGAACGGCACCATTCGCGTGCCCGCGGCTGGATCCTCGGGGTTGTTGATCGCCTCCAGCTCCTCGGACTGGTCTTCCGGATAGTTCTCGATCACGACCTTCAGCGGCCGCAGCACGCCCATCATGCGCGGGGCGGTGACGTTCAGCTCCTCACGCAACGTATGTTCGAGCAACGCCCAGTCGACGACGCCGTCGCGTTTGGCGACTCCGATCCGCTCGCAGAACCGCCGCACCGAGGCCGGCGTGAAGCCGCGGCGACGCAGCCCGCGGATCGTGTTCATGCGGGGATCGTCCCATCCGCTCACGTGCCCCTCCTCGACGAGCGCGAGGAGCTTCCGCTTGCTCGTGACCGTGTAGCTGACGTTGAGCCGCGCAAACTCGATCTGCCGCGGGTGCGTGGGCGTCTGCAGCTCGTCGAGAATCCAGTCGTAGAGCGGCCGGTGATCCTCGAACTCGAGCGTGCAGAGCGAGTGCGTGATGCCCTCGTACGCGTCGGAGAGACAGTGCGCGTAGTCGTACATCGGGTAGATCGGCCACGCGTCGCCCGTGCGGTGATGCGGCACGCGACGAATACGGTAGAGCGCCGGATCCCGCATGTTCATGTTGGGCGAGGCCATGTCGATCTTGGCCCGCAGGACGTGGGCGCCGTCGGGAAACTCCCCGGCCCGCATCCGCGCGAAGAGATCGAGGTTCTCCTCGACCGTCCGGTCGCGGTGCGGGCTGTTTCGCCCCGGCTCCTTCAGCGTGCCGCGGTAATCGCGAATCTCCTCGGCCGAGAGGCTGTCGACGTAGGCCTTGCCGCGGCGGATGAGCTCGCACGCGTCCTCGTAGAGCCGGTCGAAGTACTCCGAGGCGTAGTGCAGATGCGTGCCCCAGTCGAACCCGAGCCAGCGGATGTCTTCTTCGATCGCCGCCTCGTACTCGACGTCTTCCTTGGTCGGGTTCGTGTCGTCGAAACGCAGGTGGCACCGCCCGGGCGTGTTCTCCGAGGCGATCCCGAAGTTCAGGCAGATCGACTTGGCGTGCCCGATGTGGAGGTAGCCGTTGGGCTCGGGCGGGAATCGGGTGACGACACCGTCGGGATGACGACCCGCGGCCCGCTCCTCGGCGATGATGGTGCGGATGAAGTCGCGGGGCGACGCTTCGGGTGTCGACTCCGGTGACGTGGATTCGGCCGTGGTCATGACACGGTCTCCGCCGGCGTCGAGATCGCCTCGCGGTGGGCGAGCAAACGGTCGATCCGGCGCAGGACCGCGTCACGCCCGAGGATCACCAGCGTGTCGAAGATCGCCGGGCTGATCGTCCCGCCGGAGACCGCGATCCGCAGCGGCTGTGCGATCTTGCCGAGCTTGCCTCCGGCGTGGTTGTCCGCGTACGCCTGCACGGCCGGCTCGAGCGTCTCGACCGACCAGACGTCGACCGCCGCGAGCGTCTCCCGCACGGCGGCGAGGTGCGCGAACCCGTTCGGCTCGCCGTTGACGAGCGCCTTCCGCACGGCCTTCGTGCGGGCGTAGGTGAGCGTGTCGTCACCGGCCACGAAGAAGCCGCCGTCGCGAAACGGATCGTCGAGCGTCTTGGAGCGTTCCTTGTTCGCGACCGCGAAGCGGGCGAAGGCCGCCTCGTCGAGCCGCTCGAGAAACGCCGGGTGATGGGCCTCGGCGTGGGCGCGCACGGCGGCCACGAAGTCCGCCTCGGGCATGGCCTGCAACGCGTCGAGGTTGAACGCGAGCAGCTTCTCCCGGTCGAATTTGGCCGGTGACTTGACGACGCGATCGAGGTCGAACCGCTCGAGCAGGAAGGCCCGGTCGAACTTCTCGACATCCTCGCCGGGCGACCAGCCGAGCAACGCGAGGTAGTTGATCATCACCTCCGGCAGGTAGCCGGCGCGGCGAAAGTCGTCGATGTTGATCTCCGGCAGGTGGGCGTCGAGGGCGGCCGCGAGACTCTCGGCGTCGTCGAGGTCGAGCTGATGATCCTTGCTCTCCTGCCACCACGCCCACGTCTTCTCGTCGACGGCCACCGGCGCGTCGAGCCCACGCTCCTTGACGACCCGCCGCAGCGTCTTGTCCTTGTCGCGTTTGGACATCTTCGACCCGTCGGGGTTGAAGATGAGTGACACGTGGGCGTAGACCGGTCGCGTGTAGCCGAGCGCGGCCTGGAGCAACACGTGCTTGACGGTGTTGTTGAGATGCTCCTGGGCCCGGATGACGTGGCTGACCTGCATGTGCTCGTCGTCGACGACCACCGCGAAGTGATAGGTCGGAAACCCATCCGCCTTCCGGATGACGAAGTCGTCCAGCTCGCTCGCCTCGACCCGCACCGTGCCCCGCACCGCATCCTCGAAGACGACCGCCTCGTCATCCGGGACCCGGAACCGAACGGCGTGCGGACGGCCTTCGGCCACCCAGGCGGCGACCGTGGCGGGATCCAGGGCAAGCGCCGCCCGGTCGTAGCGATACTCGCGTTTCTCGACGCGAGCCGCGGCCCGGGCGGCGTCGAGCTCCTCGGCGGTCTCGAACGCGCGGTAGGCGTGTCCGCCGGCGATCAGCTTCTCGAACGCGGCGTCGTACAGAGCGCGACGCTCCGACTGCCGGTACGGCCCCCGCTCGCCCCCGCCGCAGCCGTGCGCTTCGGGTCCCTCGTCCCAGTCGATACCGAGCCAGGCGAGGTCGTCGAGAAAGGCCAGGGCCGCCGCGTCGGACGATCGCTTCCGGTCGGTGTCCTCGATCCGCAGGATGAACTGACCGCCACGCCCGCGGGCAAAGGCCCAGCAGAAGAGTGCCGTCCGCGCCCCGCCGACGTGCAGATGACCGGACGGACTGGGCGCGAAACGCGTGCGAACGGGACGCGGATCGGTCATGGCGAAGAAGGGTAGCACATGGGGAGGCGAGGGGGCGGACGCGGTCACGGACCCGTGGCACCGTTGGCGCTTGGGGTGGTTGACTCCCCCGCACGATGGGCGACGCACGGCACGGACGCTTCGCTGTCCGTGGCACCCTTGGGAAAGGACGCGGACCCTCACCCCGTCCCGGGCGTCTCCGTCGTCCCCCCCTTCGCCCCCTTCCGCCCGCGACGACGAATCCACGACGTCGTCAGACGCAGCGGACTGCTCAGCGCGTACAAGGTGAAGGCGAACGCCAGCACCTCCTGAAACCACCAGATGGCCAGAAAGAGCGGGATGACCAGGCGGGCGACGTACGCGAACGGGCGGCGGCCGCGGATGTAGCGGTTGGTGAAGTGGAGGTACGGAAGGCTGGACACCATCGCCACGGCGCCGAGCAGCGTGATGAAGGGGATACCGAACGCGGTCCACCGGGCGAACGCGAGGGAAATCTCCTCCGGTTCCGCTGCCGTCTTGTAGAGCCAGTGCTGGTGCAGCACGATCAGGCTGGCGACGGCGCCGGCGCTCCCCGGGGATGGGAGTCCCCGGAAGACCAGGTGATCCTCCGCGTCGTCGCCGGGGGTTTCGACGTTGAAGCGGGCAAGCCGCAACGCGGTCGAGCAGACGTACACGGCCGCGATGCCCCACAGCAGCTTGGCGAAGGCGTAGTCCGCCTCCGGTCCGATGATCGTGGTGCCGCCGTCGGGGCCGACGTAGTAGCTGACGAGCCGCAGCATCATGAACGCCGGCGCGACGCCGAACGTCACGAGGTCGGCCATCGAGTCGAGCTGTGCGCCGATGGCGGAGTGGCTCTCGGTGAGCCGTGCGACCGAGCCGTCGACGGCGTCCAGGAACATCCCGAGGAAGATCAACGCCCCCGCCACGGTCAGGGTCGACCAGTTCCACGGCCCGCTCGCGTCGAGCGGCTTGGAGGCGTAGTAGATCGCGGCGAAGCCGGCGACCAGGTTGCCGAGCGTGATGACGGTCGGCATGACCGACAGCGGCGGAATGCCGCGTCGACGCCGCCGACGCCGGTGACGCCGACGCCTCTTGGGTCGCCGTCGCGACCCCGTCGTGTCGTCGAGATTGGTCACCCGAGGTCTCCTCCGTCGTCCGGCGGACTGAGCGGCGGTCCGAGCTGGGCGGGGATCCGCGGCACGAAGACCAGCATGCCGCGTCGCGGCGGGGTTGCGTCGATGCGCAACAGCCGCTCGCCGAGCGTCAGCGGGGCCGCGACGTCCGGGCCGACGCCCCCGTCGGTTGCCGGCGCGGCGGCGTCGGCGTCCCAGTCGACGGACGGCGACTCACACGTGAGGACGAGCGCGTTGCCGGGTTCGAGCATGACCTCGACGGCCACGCCGTCGAAACGCTCCCGGCCCGGTGGCGTGCGTCCGAGGACCTGATCGATCCGGGTCGGCTGGCGACGATCGTGCTCGGCCCGCAGCTCGAGCTGAAGCACCGGCCCGTCTTCCATCAGCAGCGTCCACCCGCGCACGAGCAGTCGCAACGTGCCGCCCTGGAGACGCCGCACCCGACCGTCGACCGCCACGGTCTCGGCCGGCCGCATCAGGTCGGCCGTGGCCACGGGACGCCAGTCGTACGCCTGCCCGTACCAACCATCGCGGTCGAGGCTCGCCCCGCCCAGCGCCGCCAGCAGCTCGTCCACCCGGTCGACCTCCACCAGGACGAGGCGGAGACCGTTCCGCGCGAGCCCCTGGGTGACGCCATCCTCGAGCGTGTCGACGACGCCGAAACGCAACAGCGTCGGTCCGAGGTCCGCGGCGGGCGTGTCGGCGACGTGCCATTCCCGCACCTGAAGCCCGCTGTCGGCCGACGGTAGGACGGCCCGCGCGATCGCGCCGCGATCGGAGATCGGCGTGGGCGTCTGCGTCATCTCCGTCGTCGCGCAACCGACCCCGAGCAGCGTGGCCACGATTGCCCCGGCCCCGACCGGCGAGAGGCGGCGGCGCCTCACGAGCCGGTGGCTCCGAGCGGCGGCGCGGCGGCCGAACCCAGCTCGTTGATCCGGTCGATGAGACGGCGGAGCGTGGAGAAGTGGTTGCGGGTGTGCCGGAGAACCAGACGCGGAAGATCGGGATGATCGCTTTCGCCGGCGAGCGGTCCGTCGGACGGCGTGATACGCCCCGACTTGAGCAGGCCGCCAAACTCGTCGTTGAGCTGCTCGATCACCGCCGCGGGCAGCGGATGCTTGATGCGGAGGACGAGATCCTGCTGCACGTACCGGCTGGAGTGGTAGACCCGGTAGAACTCAAGCACGTGCTCCACGCCGTCCGCGGGGTTCTTCGCGATGTGGTAGAGGGACAGATCGTCCGGGCTCACCCAGCCCAGGTCGAGCAGGTTCTTCCGCACGTACGTGTCCCAGTACTTCCAGTACCCGCCGCCGGCTCCTTCCAGAAGCACGATCGGGACGATGTTGCTCTTGCCGGTCTGCGCGAGGACGAGCGATTCGAAGAGCTCGTCCTGCGTGCCGAACCCACCGGGGAAGACCGCGACCGCATCGGCATGGCTCATGAACATGAGCTTGCGAGTGAAGAAGTAGCGGAAGTTGATCAGCTTGGGGTCGCCCTCGATGACCTCGTTGGCGGTCGTCTCGAACGGCAGACGGATCGACAGACCGAAGCTGCCCTCCCGCTGCGGCCCCTCGTGCCCGGCCTTCATGATCCCGTCGCCGGCGCCGGTAATGCTCATCCACGCGTTCGCGGCCATCGCCTTGCTGAACGTTCGCGCGGCCTCGTAGTCGGGGTGGTCCGCCGGCGTGCGGGCCGAGCCGAAGATGCTGATCTTCCGGATGCCGGCGTACCGGTTGAAGACGGTGTAGGCGTACCGCATCTCCTTGAGCGCGGCGTTGATCAGCTTGAGCTGACCGGTGTCGTGCCCGTCGGGAATCATCTTCAGGCTGGTCGCGATGAGCTCACCGACGAGACGCCCGTCGAAGCTGTCGGGATCACCGCCGACGCTCTGGACGAGATCTCGGATGCGGTCGGTTTGGTCGGAGCGGGAGTCTTTGGGCATGGGCGGTGTTCGTTGGTCTCTGGATACGCGGGGGGCGCGATGCCACCCGGAAAGCGGGTCATCTTCGGCGATGGGGAGAAGGGCCGCAAGATGGGCGTGGGAGGCGGTCGCAGACGCGGTCCCGGAACACGGACGCGGCCACGGACCCGGCCACGGGCACGGACGCGGCCACGGAAACGGACGCGGCCACGGACGCGGACACGGACGCGGCCACGGACGCGGACCCGGCCACGGACGCGGTCCCGGCCACGGTCCCGGCCACGGCCACGGACCCGGTCCCACCCCAAAAGCAAGAAACCCCCCGGCCAGGCGGCCGGGGGGTCAAGGGAAGCAAGGCACTCAGCTCCGGGGTTCAGCCACCGCAGCCGAAGTTCGCGAGCACGAGGAGGAGATCGACGAAGTCGACATCGCCGTCGCCATCGACGTCGCCCACGCATCCAGTGGCCAGCTCGATCTCATCGCAGAAGACATACCAGCCCTGGCCGGCCGCCGCGACGCCATCGGCAGGACAATCGCACGCACCGAAGCCGTCGTGGCCGGTGGTGAAGTCGTCGAACTCGACGAGCAGCAGGTCCGGCGCGAAGAAGCGACCGCAGATCACGGTGCCCTGGTCGCCTTCGAGGATGTCCGGCGTGCCGCCCGGATTGTCGATGGCCGCGGCAACGCGGTCACCTTCGAAGTAACCCGGAGGATCGCAGGTGCAGAGGACATCCGCCGCGGCCTCGATCTCATCGCAGAAGACGTACCAGCCCTGGCCGGAGGCCGCGACGCCGTCGGCAGGACAGTCGCACGCACCGAAACCGTCGTGGCCGGTGGTGAAGTCGTCGAACTCGACGAGCAGCAGGTCGGGCGCGAAGAAGCGTCCGCAGATGATCGTGCCGAGATCGCCGGCAAGGATGTCCGGCGTGCCGCCGGGGTTGTCGATGGCCGCGGCGACGCGGTCACCTTCCTCGTAGCCGGGCGGGTCGCACGTGCAGAGAACACCACCGCCGGTGGCGGCTTCGATCTCGGTGCAATCGACGTACCAGCCCGCACCGTCCGCTGCCACGACATCGCCCGGGCATCGGCAGAAACCGTTGCCGTCGTGACCCGAGGCCAGGCCATCCCACTCGATGAGAATGGGCGGCGTGCCGTTGGCGCCGCAGATCACGGTGCCTTCGTCGCCGGCGAAGACGTCAGCCTGGCCCGAGGGGTTGTCGACGGTCGCGCGGACCCGATCACCCTCGTTGTACTGGGCATCGCAGACGCAATCGACGCCGCCACCACCGTCGGCCGGGCCGATCTCTTCGCAGAGGACGTACCAGCCGGCCCCCGGGGTCGCCGAGCCGGCGGGGCAGAGGCAGAAGCCGTTGCCATCGTGGCCGGTCGTGTAGTCATCCCACTCGATGAGGATGAACCCGGGGAACGTGGCCGGGTCGGGACCGCAAATGACGGTGCCCTGATCGCCGGTGAGCATGTCGCCACCCTGCGGGTTGTCGACGAGGGCCTCGACCCGATCACCCGCGTTCCACGTGCCACCACACTGGCAATCCACGGCGGATCCACCGTCGGTGGGCGTCGTGCCGCGGGCGTTGGGACCGTCGCCTTCCCCGGCGACCGCATTTGTTCCCGTCGGCGTCGTCGTGGCTGTCGCCTCGGCGGCAGCCGGCTCATTCTGGGTGTGCACCACTGGGGCCGGGGTGAGCCCACCGTTGGCCAGGTTGAGATCGGGGGACTTGTCATCCGCCGATGCTGGCACGCAGAGGGCTCCGACCGTCAGGATGGCGACACCCGTCGCACATCCAAAGAGCTTTTTGTTCATCACCGAACCTCCTTACTCACATGACTTGACGTTTCGTGCACGAAGCGACCCCCCCGGAATTCGGAGCGCGCGACCCTCCCGCAGCTCGGACCGACACCGGTCCGATGCCGACCACGGAGCGGATAGAGCTCCCCACGGGTAGCATCCGAAAGAGAGACGCGTCGAGCTCCAAGCTCGACACGCCGGAACGGAACCGAACGCGACAACCCCGCGTTCGAACCGACATTCGATTGAAAAGACAGTCGAGGAACCAACCCGGCGCTCGCTGACGCGAGACGGTGTATGAACACCTTGCCCGGTGATTGAGCCCCCGGCAGAGCAAACTGAGCCTGCCACACGCTGGCGGACCTCCCATCGGGAAACGCGGTCCGAACGGGCTCGCCGAGGAGCCTTCCGGTGTCAATCAGCATCGCGACGTGGAAGCTGATCTTCTCGACCCTGCGGTTCTGAAGTTAACCAGGGTGCTCTGCGCTGTCAACGCAATTCTGGCACCAGGGATCGTTCGCGGTCTCTCGGTTGTTCGGGGGTGCCGGGGTGGCGACGCGAACGCGCGAAACTACGCGGGGAGCGTTACTTGCGCATTGCCCAACTCGCCCAGGGCGTTCCTTCGCGTTTCACGCTGCGCAAGGTGCGCAAAGAAAAGGGCGTCCACCGCTCGGTGGACGCCCCAGCTTGACATGCTTGTTCGGGCGTTACTCCGGCGTGACGAGCGGCACGAGGAGTCCCTCGACCAGATCCTGCTCCTCCGGAGAATAGACACGGATCAGCTCGGCCGCCGACTGCACCAGCCGGTGGGCGTCGCGGAACGCCGTCGTCCGGCCCGCGGTCGCCGCCAACGCCGCCCGCACCTCGGCCGCCGGTCGCGGCGTGATGCCCGCGGCCCGGGCCACGCTCAGCTCGACTTCGATCGCATGCGCGTTGATCCGCTCCGGCAGCTCGGGCGTCCCGAACCAGATCGGGGTCTTGGCGAGGTCGAGCTGCACGACGCCGTTCTCGTCGAGCGGCGCCGGCACGATCGCGACGACGTGGCCACTGCGGTACCCAACGTTCACACGCTGGGCCACCTGGTTGCCGACGTAGAGCACGGGCTCGAGCGTCTGCCTGGGGTAGACCAGGTCGGGGTTGACCTTGATGACGATCAGGTACCCGGCCCGAGCGTCCGGCTTCTCCTCCCGCCACTCGAAGCGGAAGGCGTCATCGAGCACGAACGGCTGCGCGGCCACCACCCGATCGATCGGCGCGGGTGTCGCGGGCACCGCCGGCGGGGCGGCGACCGCGGCCGCGCCGGCGATCGCGGCGACCGCGAGTGTTCCGAGAATGGTCCTCTGAGCAAGTCTCATCACGATTGTCCTTTCTTGCGAGCCCGGTCGGACTCGATCAGTTCGTCACCTCGATGTCGTCCATCCCGATTCGTCCGACCGACGAGCCGAAGCTCGGGCCGAACTCGAAACGCACCGCCTCGATGTCGCTCAGGTCGAGACCGGAGCCGTTCACCAGGAAGTCCGCCAGACGGATCCGGATCACCTCGAACTCGTTGCCCCAGCCCACGCCCGAGCCGTCGCCGACCCGCTGGTAGGGCTCCTCGAGCCCGCCCCCGTAGGCGCCGATGTTGATCGAGCTGCTCGTCCCGCTTCCGTCCACCAGCGTGACGGTGAAGGTGAGGTCCTCCTGCACCGCCGTCGTGTTGGGGTGGCGGGTGCCCTGGCAGGCCCGGAAGGAGAGCGTCGTCCGGTCGGACCAATCCGCGATCGCGGGCAGGATCGAGAACTGGAGGAAGCGGTCGCTGTTCCAGTCGAAGACGGTGCCGCGGGTGGAGTCGGAGCTCCGGCCGCGGGTCATGCCGTTCATGGGATCGGCGGTCGTCCACGAGAAGCTCGAGTTCGCGTCGTCCAGCCGATTCTCGATCCGGTTGGAGACGTCCCCCGCCACGGCGCCGCCGGAGCTGCTCACCGAGGTCGAGGTCTGCGACTGGAAGTCGTCGATGACGATGCTGCTCGCCGAGTCCTTGTACTCGTGGTCCACGATCGTGTCCGGCTGAACGCCGGTGGGCCGGATGTCCTCGTACTGCCGCGTGATGTAATCCATCGCGGCGTCCACGCCGTCCCAGCGGTGCCGGAGCAACGCGAGGTAGGCCGTCTTGGCGACGCTCTGCGCCTCGGGGCGGCCGATCTGCGTGCTCGCCGGACCGGTGAAGTCGTTGAAGCCGCAGCAGTTGAAGTCGTTGTGGTCCGCACCCTGCACGTACGTCGAGGCGCGGAAACCCGTCGCACGCTCCAGGAGGCTGAACGACTGGCAGATGCGGCAGCTCGCGGCCCCGGACACGTCGCCGTCGGCGGACCCGTACAGCAGGTGGTACTCCACGCCGTGCGGGTTCGCGCTGTTCGTGCCCAGGAAGTCGGTCGGCGCGATGCTGGAGACGAGCTTGATGTCGTCGATCGTGAAATTCGACGGCGTGTACGTGCCGTCGAAGAGACGGTCATACGCCCGCGCCACGCCCTCACCGCCGCGGCTGTGCCCCAGCCATGCAATCCGGTCGGTCTGCACGTGACCCGCGAGGACGCCGCCGGCGATCGTGCCGAGGTTGCCGAGCAGGTAGTCCGTATTCGTGAGCGTCGTGGTGGACGCGGTCTCGATGCCGGGCACCGTGTTGTTCTGGTGGCTCATGAAGATGAAGCCGTACGACGCCAGGTACTCGCCCAGGTAGTCGTACCAGGTGTACTGGTGACCGTTCCCGTGGCTCATGATCACGAGCGGGAGCTGCCCCATGGACGCGATGTCCGTCGGGTAATAAGTCCGCTGGGCCAGGAACGAGCCGCCGGAGTAGGTCACGGTGGTCACCGTGAGCGGGCCCCCGGCCGTGAACTTCCGAACCACGCGGAAACCGTCGGCGTCGTAGCCGTCGATGAAGTCGCCGGGGCCCAGCTCACCGTTCATGTCCATGTCGACCACGAGGTCGTAGGCGATGCCGAACTCGGTGCCGCCGTTGCCGGACAGCGAGCCGGACAGCGCGACCGTGGCGTCCTGGATGTCGGGTCCGCCGAAGCCGACCACCTGCGGTGCACCACGGACGTCCGTCAGGCTCGGGTCGCCGTCCCACTCGGCGGCGGTCTTGCTCGCGACCACGTACGCGTTCGCGGCCGCTCCCACGATGGACGGGTGGGCGTGCGGGTCGATCGCGATGAGGATCGGCGTGACCTCGTTGAAGGCCTTCACCATCTGGAAGTGGGGGTACTCGTCGAGCAGCTCGCCGACGACGTCCATGGCCACGAAGTCGTCCGCGCATACCGTGTCCCACGCCGCCAGCAGCGAGAGCAGGTCGACGAAGTCCACGTCACCGTTGCCGTCGAGGTCGGCCGGACAGCCGGGGCACGGGCCCCACGACGCCAGCAGCGTCAGCAGATCCGGGAAGTCGACGACACCGCTGCCGTCGATGTCGGCGTCGCAGCCGGCCCCGCCGGCATAGGCCGGTGAAGCTGTTCCGATCACGGCCGCGACGGCGAGCGCCGCGACGCACCTGAGACGAACGAGCATGTTGGCTCCTCCTCAGTGTCTTTCTTGGTTCCAGCGAGAGCGATCCTCAGGATAACCAGCCGGGGCCGAGACGAGCCCCGGTTTTTTTGTGAGTTTGGGGGGTTTTCCGTTCCCGGCGGCTGTCGTCGCCACAACGAGGAGATTCGCCGAATCGCCGCGCGAAACGAACCGGTCCGTGACGTTCAACCGGCGAACCCGATCGGTCCGCCCGTTGGAACAGGAGCCCCCGCATGCGTCTCATCTACCTGCCCGTCGTCGTCATCCTGCTCGCCGGCCTCCTCGGCCAGTCCGGGGCCCCGACCCAATCCCAACCACGTGAGCGGACCCACGAGAGCATCGACCTCGAGTTCCGCAGCGGAAACGCCATGGAGTACGTGGCGGCGATCCGGCGACAGGGCGCCGACGTCAACATCGTGGTCACCGATGACCTGCGTGACATCGCGGTGCGGGAGATCTCCCTCCGCAACGTGACGATCGGCGCCGCCTTGGAGGTGATCGACGGAAACCACGAGCTGAGCGACGGACGCGTCATCTCCGTCGACATCAAGATGTACCGGGATCATCCGGCGACAGAGCCGATCTACCTCGTGCGAAGTCAGGTGGCCGGACGGTCGCGGGGGACCACGCTCATGTCGCGGGTCTGGTCATTGGCCCAGCCGCTTGCCGGCCCCGCGACGGCGGATCAGATCCTCACCGCCGTCGAAGCCGCCCTGGCCCTGTACGGCACGCAATACCCGGCGGCTGACTTGCGTTTTCACGATGAGACGAGCCTGTTGATCGCCCGCGCGCATCCCGAGCAGATCGACACGATCGCCGCGGTTCTCGGTGAGCTGGGGAGAGGGGACGCCGGCGCGGGGAAGGACGCGGCAACCGCCGCCGCGCGGGAGCAGGCGGAGAGCATGCGTCGCGCGGTCGTGGACTGTGAGACCCGATCCGCGATCTACCGAGAGGAGATCCGGGATCTCCGCACGCGACTCGCCGAGATGGAGGCCGAGGCTCGCGCCCGCAGCATGCAGCTTCGCGATACCGAGGGCGAGCTGCGGCGTCTCCAGGACATGCTGAACGGCCGGCGTGAGAATTGACCACCCCCCCGCCCGAGGAGACGCGTGCCCACCGATGCTCCGACCCTGACCGCCGCGATGGCCGCCGGAGACCGCGTGGCCCTCGCTGCGTTCTACGAGCGGTGGTTCGACGCAATGATGGGCGAAGCCCGGCGGCTGACCGGCGGCGACGACGACGAGGCCCTCGACCTGGTGCACGACACGATGCTCCGAGCGATTCGATCCATGAAACCGCTTCCGTCGGATGCCGCCGTCATGCGATGGCTCCAGCGGGCCATCCGATCGTGCGCGATCGACCGGCACCGCGTGGTGATGCGGCGTCGGCGTCGCGAGGCGGCGGTCGCGCCGGTCTCGGCCGGCGCCGCCGACGGACCCGATCGAACGCGGCTGGCGTGGCTCGAGAAGGAGCTGCGAACCCTCGGGGGGGAGGATCGCACGCTGCTCCGGCTTCGCCATCAGTTCGGCTGGACGCTCGCGGAGATCGGCAGACGCGTGGGTCTCGAGCCCGGCGCCGTCGACGGTCGCCTGCGTCGGTTGGCGGCTCGGTTGCGACGCCGCGCCCCGGAGGTGCTCGATGAGTGACCTGAGCGAACGGAAGGCGGCGCTCCTCGAGCGTCTGGTCGAGGAGATGGACGAACTCCACCAGCGTCGCCGCCGTCGCCGCCGGATCGCCGCGGCGTGCGGGCTGATCGTCGCCGGCACGGTGGCCGCGACGCTGATGCCGATCCCGTCGTCGCCGACCGCGGCGGTGGTGACGGCCGAGCCGGAACCGGCGCCGACCCCGGACGCAAGCGTCCCGGTCGACGCAATCGTGCGGATCGCGACCGACCCCACCGTCACGCAACGACTCCGGATTGCGACGCCGCACCGGATCACCCGGCTCGACGATGCGTCGCTGCTCGACACGCTCGCGCAGATCGACCGCCCCACGGGCCTCGTCCGATCCGGCGGCCGCGCGTGGCTGACGAACGCCGTCGTGGATCCGCTGCCGACCGAGACACCGTCACCGTCGTCGTAGAGGCCCGAACGGTGCAGCGGAACGGTGCCACGGACAGCGAAGCGTCCGTGCCGTGCGTCGTCCATCGTGAAAGGGAATCAAACTCGCTTTCGCGATGGACG